>JBCKBR010000038.1:0-16945 GCA_038911065.1 Gaiellales bacterium
TGCGCACCCTCAGCACACTCCTACGCGAGGGGCCCGTGCTGAGCGAGGCGTCGATCTTCGAGCGCCTGCGTCGCACAGCGGGTGTGACGTTCGATCCCGAGCTGGGCATCGGTGCACTCGTCACCGAGGCGACCGGCACGGACGCGCTCTGGGAACTCCACCGGGAGTACCTACGGATCGGCCTCGACGCCGGGCTGCCGGTGCTGCTCCAGACCGACACGTGGCGTGCGCACCCGCTGCGTATTGCGCGCTCGGCGTGGCCCCAGCGCGACTTCAACCTCGAGAATGCTCGCCTGTTACGCGACCTGCGTCGCGCCGAGGCCAGCGCGGACGACGTGGTGATCATCGGAGGTCTAGTCGGCCCGCTTGGCGACGGCTATGCCGCCGATGGTGCACTGACGGCGGAGGTCGCCGAGGAACTGATGATCGAGCAGGCAGAGGCGCTTGAGGATGCCGGGGTCGATCTGCTGATCGCCGGCACGCTCCCCAATGCCGATGAGGCGCTTGGCATCGCCCGCGCGCTGGCGACCACGCAGCTTCCGTATCTGATCGGCGTGGTCGTGCGACCCGATGGCACGCTGCTCGATGGCACGCCGCTGCGTCGATTCGTCGAGGCGGTCGACGCTGGCACGTCGCGACCACCGCTCGGGTACGCCCTCAATTGCATCCACCCGACGGTCGCCGATGCGGCGCTCTCTGCCGAGCCGATCGGCGATCGCGCAATCGCACTTTTCGCGAATGCCTCGGCCCTCTCACCCGAGCAGCTCGATGGTCGCGCCGAGCTCGACTCGTCTGCCCCCGACGCGTACGCCGAGGCCCTCGTTGCGGTGGGGCGTCGGCACGGTCTGAGTATCTTTGGTGGCTGCTGCGGCACGGACGACACCCATCTGCGCGCTGTCGCCGCTCGGCTATCGCCTTAGACGTTGAGCGTCTGAATGCCCTGCTCGTGGTCGAGCAGACGCCGCTTCGTCTCGATGCCGTTGCCGCCCGAGTACCCCGTCAAGGCGCCCGTCGAGCCAATCACGCGATGGCATGGCACGATGATCGGGATCGGGTTCTTACCGTTCGCGGCACCAACTGCTCGCGTCGCCATCGGCTGGCCAATGTTGCGTGCGATATCACCATAGGAAGCCGTGGCACCGAACGGAATGTCGCAGAGCGCGGTCCACACGCTTTGCTGAAACTCGGTGCCGACGGGTGCGAGCGGCACGTCGAAAGACATGCGGTTGCCGGCAAACCATTCGGCCAGTTGCATGGCGGCAGCGTCGACGATCTCGCCGCCCTCAGTCGCGTCTATTGGCACGGTTGGGTCGTCCTCGGCAAGGATCAGATCCGTCAGTCCAACATCGTTGGCGACGAGCGTGATCTCGCCGAGCGGGCTCGGCACAGTGCGAAACGTTGTCGGCATACCTCGACTCTAGCGCTCGTACATGAAGCGCTGCACGAGTCGGACGCGCTTTGCGGGTCTCCCGGTGCGTTCCTCGTAGGCATCCGCGCTGTGGAGGATGCGCGAAATGCTCGTCACCGCGATCGCGCGGAGCGGCTCTGGCTCCCACTTGCGGGCCTGATGTCCAACCCACGGCAGCGAGCGAAGATCGCTCTCACGATCGAGCACGAGGTCGGCGAGCGTGCGACCCGCGATATTCGTGCCGGTCAAGCCATGCCCCGAGAAGCCGCCAGCCCAGCCGATGCCGGTGGTGGGGTCGTAGCGCACCGACATGCTCCAGTCGCGGGGTACCGCGAACGAGCCGCCCCAGCGGTGTGTGATCGCAGCCGTACTTGCTGCGGGGAAGTGGTAGCGCAGCCCCTCCTCAACGTGTGCGAACACGGTCGGGTTGAGCTCGTCAGCCTCGTCGATCGTGTCTCCAAATCGATATGACGTTCCACGTCCGCCAATCGCGATGCGGTTGTCGGACGTGCGCTGGGCGTAGAGGAAGTGGTGGCACTGGTCGGCGATCGGCTCGTAGCCGTCCCAACCGAGCTCGGACCAGACGCGGTCGGGCAGCGGCTCCGTGGCGATCATGTGCGAGTACAACCGCAAGTATTTGCGCTTGCCGCCTGCCAGATCGCGAGTAAATGCCTCGGTCGCGCCGATCACGACGTCTGCCTGCACCGTGCCCTGCTCGCAGACGATGCGGCCGCGTTCGATCGCGCGAACCCGAGTCTGTTCGTAGATGGTCACGCCGAGCCGTTCGCAGGCGTCGGCGAGCCCGCGCACGAGACGGGCCGGGTCGATGCGGGCGCAGTGCGGGGTGTACAGCGCCGAGACCGCGCCGTGGAAGCGCACGCGCTGGTGCAGCTCGTCGAGTGAGATCTCCCAAACATCGGCGTCGGTAAAGCCGCGATTGCGCCGGCCTTCGGCGCCTGCCGCGGCGCGTGCGGCCTGTGGCGGCGAGGTGGCGATCCGGAGCGACCCACCCTTGACGTAGCCGCAGTCGATGCCTTCGTCCGCAACGATGCCCCCGACGATGTCGATCCCGTCGATAAAGGCGCGTTCGGCACGACGCACGCCATCCATGCCGTGCGTCTTGGCGTAGACGCGCGCCTCGCCAGAGATGCCAGCGGACAGAAAGCCGGCGTTGCGGCCCGACGCGCCGAAGCCGACGATGTCGCGCTCGAGTACGGCGATCCGCAGGCGCGGGTCGCCTTTGGCGAGGCTGTAGGCGGTCCATAGTCCCGTCAGCCCGCCGCCAGCGATTGCGACATCGACCTGGCTGTCCCCTGGGAGGGCCGGTCGTGGATCGAGTGCCTCGGGCATGCCATCAAGCCAGAGACTGCGGCTGCGATAACGCTGGTCGAGCGCCGAGTGGGTGGGGGAAGCCATGACAGTTTCCATAGGCGCGTTATAGCACTGCGAGTGCCGTCACAATGCCCGTATCGACACGCTCGCCCTCCTCCACCAACGCGGGGTTCTCGCGCCTGACTCCCTGGTCGAGTTGACGCCGCTGCAGGGTGGCTATTGGAACGAGGTGCTGCGCGTGCAGGGCGATGGCATCGACTGGGTCGTCAAGGTCTATGCCGAGAGCGATCCGACGGCGCTGTTCCCGATCCTGCCCGACGACGAGGCCCAAGCGCTGATGGTGCTCGAGGGCGTGGGGGTGGCGCCAGCGTTCGTTGCGTATCACCCACGCGTTGGCGATTTGCCGGCGGTCCTTGTCTACGAGTGGGTGGTGGGAGAGATGTGGACGAGTGGCGTCGAACAGGTTGCCGAGTTGTTTCGTCGTCAGCATGGCGTTGCAGTCGAAGGCTTTCGGATGGTGCCGACGAGTGCGGACGCGATTGTGGAGCAGGGCGAGCGCCTGCTGGAGTCCGCCGATCCGGCGGATGCTGCGCGTTTATCCGCAGTGCGCCCGCAGCTGACGGTGCTACCCGCGCGTCGGCGAGTATTGGTGCATACGGATGCGGGGACGGGCAACTTGATTGTCGGTCCCGGGGGCGTGCGCCTAATCGATTGGCAGTGTCCGGCGCTCGGCGATGCGGCCGAGGACCTCTTTACGTTTGTCTCGCCGGCGTTTCAGGTGCTCTACGACCACGAGCCGCTGACGCCGGAGGAGCGCGCGGCTTTTGTCGCCGCCTACGACGATGCTGGCGTCGCTGCGCGTCTCGTTGCCTTGACACCGGCCTTCACCTATCGGATGGGTGCCTACTGCGCTGCGCGTCGCTTACAGCTCGCCGATTCCGACCCGCTTGGCTCGGCGCGCTACGCTCGAGCACTCGACCTTTCTCTCGCCGACATCAGCGAAGGATCTTGATGACGCTGCCACCGATTGACCTCTTTCTGCACACGTACTCATTCCGTTTTCGTCTGATGCACGACCCGGACTTCGGCATCATCGAATTGCTTGATCGGGCTGTGGCTGACGGCAATGTGGGGATTGGTCTGAACGTCAATGGTCCGCGCTACCGTTTTCTTGGTGGCGACGAGCCCGCGCATATTCGTCGTGTTGCCGAGGCGATTGTGGAGCGTGGTCTTGATCTTGATATTGAGACCAGCAACACGGATCCCGTGCACTTGACACACCTGCTCGATCTTGGTGTTGCGCTCGGTGCGAAGCATCTGCGTACGTACACACGACACGAGGGTCCGCGCGGTCAGGTGCTCGATGCGACGATCCGCGACCTCGTCGAGATGGGGCCGGTTGCGGAGGATCGTGGTATTCCGATCCTGCTCGAAAACCACGAGGAGTTCACTGGCGTCGAGGTTGCGCGGATTCTCGAGCGCGTCAATCATCCATACATCGCGGCGTTGTACGACTATGGCAATTCGATGATGCTGCATGAGGATCCACTTGAGGCGCTCGAGGCGATGCTGCCGTGGACGCGAAAAGCGCATCTGAAAGACCATGTTGTGATGCACGGCATGGTCTGTGGAGCCCCGACGGGCGAGGGTGTTTTGCCGATCGCAGAAACAACTCGGCGTCTGCTCGAAGCGGGGATTACCCGCATTGCCTTTGAGAACGTGTGGTCGTACACGTGCCCGTTTTATCCCCGCGAGGATGGTTTACCGGAAGAGTCGGATCAGGCTCCAATCTTCCGTAGCCACGACGACCCGCAGGACCCAGTCTTCTTCTTGCCCGATGTGACAGCCGAGGTCGAGCGCGATGCGTCCCGCGTAATCGAGCTCGAGGAGGCCTCGTACCAGCGGGCGCGTGGTCACGTCGACCGGATCTTCGCCAACGCCGGATTCGCCCTCTCCTGACCCCTTTGTCCACTCGCGCATCGGGCGGAACCAGCTCAGCTCCGCGGTGGATCCAGGCTCAGCTGAGGATTACGTTGCTGCGACCTGGCAGGTAGGAGCTGCCGACTTGGAGCTGCGGCAGGATGACGCGAACTCTCAACCGCGCCGCGATGGTCGAGCGGAAGGACACGGACGAGATCACTGTCGGGGCGATCCCAGTCGAGTTTGCGCGTAGGAGCACACGCTTCACGTAGACCCAGCGCCCGAGCGTGGCGTTGTAGCGCTGGAACGTTCCGTACTTGCCGGCGAAGCTCCGAGCGGCGAACACGCGCAGCGAGTAGCGGTTGGGTGCGACCTTGCTGAGACGCAGACGCGGCGCTACCTTCACGGTCACCGCCGGGCTGGACGTGTTCTTCACCCTCACCGTGTAGACCGTGTTCTTGAGCGGCTTCACAACGGCGATGTACGCACCACCGGTCGTCGTCTGCACAGTGGTCACCTTGGTCGCCGCGGTCTGCCCAAAGGCCGTCGCGAGCACGTCGACGTTCTCGCCGACCTTCTGATTCGACAGCGTCCCGGTCAGCGTGACCTGCCCCCCGTAGACGAGGGCTTGCGCCTTCGCCGAGAGCGTCAGCGTCTCGGCGGGCACCTGACCGGTCACGGTGACCGTTCCGCGGAAGGTGTTTCCCTTCACGTTGGGATCGGAGTAGGTAAATGTTCCGGGCGATCCGAACGTGCACGTACCGGATTGCGCCGATTGCAGCACCAGCGGATTGGGCGAGCAGGTCACACCGGTCGTGGTCTTCAACGTGACCTGGTGGACGACCGTGTCGCTGTTTGTGAACTGAACGGTGTCGCCGACGGCGATCGTTGCCGCCTTCGGCACGTAGCCGTTCTTCGTGATCGAGACCGTCACCGTATTCGCGCCAGCTGCGCCCACGATCACGAGCGACAGCACCGCCGCGGCGGTGATCAAGAGTTTGCGCATTACTTCTTCTCCCCTTGGGTGGATGACGTTGGTCGCACAATAGGCTCCAAGTCCGAGTTCGACGTAAAGTTCCTGTAAATTTCGCTGTTTTATGGCTCTTTGCCGCTGCCGGATTCGCCCTCTCCTGACCAAAGGGGTCAGACCTCTTTGTCCACTCGAAGCCGAACGCGCCAGATCACGGCATCTGGTTGGCGGCGATGCGACGCGCCCACAGCTCGCTAGCGGCCAGCTCGAGGATCGTGTTCTCGGCGAGCACCTGAATCAGCGGGTCGTCGTCACCTGGATAGCGGATCGTCTGCGCGGCGCCCTCGATCGGCGCGCCGACCGCAACGATGGTCGATGCACGCTGGCGGGCCCAGTCGAGCACGCCCGCGTCGTAGCGGCTGCCGCGCAAGAGGACTGCGCGATAGCCCGGGTGCTTCGACAGGTAGACGTCGACGTGGAGCCAGTCGCCCGTCTCGCAGCCATCGGCCGGGATACGCGGCGCCTCGCGCAGCATCAGCGCACCCTGCAGTGCAGAGGACAGGCGCTCCCAAGGCGCGATCACATAGGCGGGTCCGTCAGCAAGTAGCGTCACAAGCGGATCGAGCCAGTCGCCCTGGTTGGCGATGATTCCATGAAGCGCTGGTACAGCGGTCGCGATACGCTCGGGCGTGGTGCCGACGAGCAGCTGCAGCACGGCGAGCGTGAGCAGGTACGAGCGGCAGGCGATACCGCCCGCCTCTTCGCCGGCGTGGAGCGGCAGCACGATGTCTGCGCGCGCGGTGAGCGGCGCCCCGGGGTCGTTGGTGATCGCCACCGTGCGACTCGTACCATGGTGGCGATCCAGCGCCTCGACGGTCTCCTCGCTCGAGCCGCTCGCGCTGATGCCGATCGCGATCGTGTCGGTGCTCGCTGGCATTGGCGTCGCAGCAGAGGCAAGCTCGACGTGCGCATCGATACCGCGCGCTCGTAGCGCGACACCAGCGGTGTGGGCGGCGAAGTACGACGAGCCCATGCCGAGCAGCACGACGCGGCGCGCATGCAGCAGGTCGACGTCGGCCTGTGGTCGGTCCGCGTCGTAGTGTCCTAGTAGCGTCGCAAGTGCCGCGGGCTCGGCGAGGATGTCGTCGTGGAAGGCAGGCTGGTTCACAGGGCCGCATCATCGCGCATCAGCCAGCGCATGCCGAGCTGTGGCGCATAGAGCCACTCCGGCAGGATGCGGGCGGCGTAGACGAACTCGTAGAGCTCCTTCTCGATACAGAAGCGGCGCAGCAGTGCGCGGTCGAGTGTTAGTGGTGACCCTGCGAGCGCAGCCTCGTAGGCAACGAGCACGGCCGATTGTGCGAAGGAGATCCAGGCATCCATCGCGGCGGTCCCATCGATGCCACGCTCAGCGACGCGTAGTTCGGCGCTCCGTGCGACGTGGTCGAGCGAGCGCATCAGACAAGCCACGTCGCGCATTGGCGAGGTTGGCTGGCAGCGCTGATCGATGGAACGTGTTGGTTCGCCTTCAAAATCGATCACGAACACGCCGCTCGGTGTCCGTAAGAATTGCGCGATGTGGAGGTCGCCGTGGACGCGGGTCGCGAGTGGCGCTGCTCCCGCCAAGAACCCGTCGAGCTCGGTCTGGATGCGCGGTGCATATTCGGCCAGTTCGATTGTGAGATCTGTGGGCAGGACCGCCAACGCCTGATCGAGCTGTCTGCGGCCCGTGTCGCGCCACTCGCCGCGCAGCGTGTCCGAGGCTGGTTCCGCACCGAAGGCCGCTGCGAGTTCCGCATGCAGCAGGCCCGCAGTCGTTCCGACGAGCGTCAGTTCCTCGCCGAGCGCCTTGGGGTCGCCCGTCCCTTCGAGTTGGCGCTCGAGTGGGGCAATCAGCGACTCCCAACCATCAGCGGCCCCCGGAATCAGGTCTTGCACGATCGCGAGATCGGTGGGGACACCGGTTGTCGTGCGGTAGCGCACCGCACCGCGGGCTGGCGGGATGCCTGCGAAGCCACGTGCCGCGAGGGCCTCCACGAGTTCGACTTCGGGGTGGGCCCCGGCCTCGAGGCGGCGGTACAGCTTGATGATGCGGTCGCCGACGATCACCGAGGTGTTGGTCTGGTCGATGCCCAGAGCGCGCTCTTCACCGACGGGTCTGGGCGGGTTACCGAGCGCGCGAAAGGCGACTGCTCCGGCCTGCCCGACGGCTGCTGCGCCGCGTCCGCAGGCGGCCACGAGTGCGGCATAGACGCCGTCGCCCGGTTCGGCCTCGCGCAGGCGCCCCGCACTGTCGGGCACGACGGGAAGCACGTAGCAATCGCCGGTGCCGTCCTCGTAATAGACCTCGAGGAGGAGTAGTCGTCCGGTTGGATGGCCAGGCACGGGGATGTCGTCGACGATGCGACGTACCTGTTCGTGGCGGGATTTACCGGCGTACCAGCGTGCAGTCGTCAGGTCGAGCGTTGCGAGCAGCGACTCGCTGTCGCTGGTCATGCTTCGCGCGCTGCGCGTTCGATCAGATCGGCAGCGCGGATGCGGCCCTGGCTGGTCTGGGCCTGTGCGCTGATCGCGGACAGTCGCTGTCTGGCGTCATCGTCACCGAGTAGGCGCTCGATTGCAGCTGCGAGCTCGTCGGGTGTCCAGGCGTAGGTGGGGAGCCGGATACCGAGCCCGAGATCATCCATCCGCTGAGCGTTGTCGTATTGATCCCAGAACAGTGGCAGCAAGATCATCGGCTTGCCGTGATGCAAACACTCGGTCGTGGTGTTGTTGCCACCGTGGGTGATGACAAGGTCGCAGAGCGGCATCAGGAGCGGTTGGGGGAGGTACTCCTCGCCCCACTGGTTTGCGCCGAGCGTGATCTCGTCGTGCTGCGGCCCCTTCGAGACGATGTAGCGGTGCGGGGTCGTGGCGAGCGCATCGCAGAGGCGCTGCATCAGAGCAACGTCCGCCGATCCCAAGGAACCGAGGCTCAGGTAGATCAGGCTGCCGTCGCCGTGCAGGATGGCGTCCGGCACTGCCACGCTGCCGTCCTCATCGCGCACGCACGTATCGATGCGGTGCCAGGTCGAGTCGAGTGGCTCCAGGCGCGGATAATCGACTGCGCCGGGGTAGACGTAGAGGTTGAGCACGTCGGATGCGTGGATGAACTGCCCGGGTGGCAGCCCGCCCGCGCCGCGGGTGCGACAGAACGCGTCGGCCTCGCGCCAGAGTGGTTGCATGACGCGGTCGTACTCGACGAGGAAGTCCGCCCACGGCGTTGCATCGTGCACGGAGTAACCCGAAAACACGGGTGGAATCTGCGCATCGGGGAGTTCTGCCGGGTTGCACGAGACGATCCGTGCCCAGCGACGCGCATGGCTGATCAGTGCGGGAAAGGCCACCACGTTGTCTTCGACGACGAGATCGGGGTCGAGCTCGTCGATGATCTCGCGCAGCCGGTCGTCGACGTAGATGGCACCCTCGACGAGCGCGCGCATGGTTGGTTCGATGAAGGTTGTCAGCTGTTCGATTGTCGGCTTTTGGAATTCGGGCGAGGTCGCGGCGATGAAGTCCCTCCAGAACTGCCCGGGCACCTCCTCGGCTGCGGGCGCCGGTCCGAGGCGCATCAGTCGCTCTTCAAAGCCGCGCGCTTCGAGTGTGCCGGCGAACGATTCTTCGAGGATGAAGACGACTCGGATACCTCGGTCCTTGAGGATCTGACCAATGCCGACACAATTGTTGGTCGGCCCGTAGGCTCCTTCGGGGAAGAACACCACTGTTGGTGTGTCGCTCATTTCGCTCCTCTCTACTCCGGTACGAGGGTAAGGGGGCAGGGCCTCGATCGTCAAGGTTGATTGGGTGCTTGTCTCAGGGCGGACCTCACATCCGCGGGGTTGTGGCGTCCGCCGGACATGACATCCGCACGCCACGTGGCGTCCGCCTGAAAACGCCGAAGGGCCCCTTGCGGGACCCTTCGGACGAGACGGGAGCGACGGGACTCGAACCCGCGGCCTCCGGCGTGACAGGCCGGCGTTCTAACCAGCTGAACTACGCCCCCAGTCGGTCGCGAGCATAACCGATTACGGCGTTTCACCCCGCCAAACATCCCCACCGTGGGCGCCGAGTGGCGTCCCCGGTGGGCGAGCGGTACGGTTTGCGTGGGACGTACGACGACGTACGGGGAAAACAAAACACGGTTGCGATCCACGCGGTCGCGCGTCCGAAAGGTCTGCTGCATGAGCACTGCGAAGAAGGTTGCACCATCCCGTCCGGCGTTGACAGAGCTCGAGCATGCTGTGCCGTTCAGTCGCCGCCATATTGGTCCGGACCTGGCCGAACAGGGCGCGATGCTGGCTGCCATCGGCTACGCCTCGCTCGACGCATTGGAAGAGGCTGCCGTCCCCAGCGCGATCCGCATGCGTGAGGCACTTGATGTCCCGCCAGCGGCCACCGAAATCGAGGTGCTTGCCGAGTTGCGCAAGATCGGCGAGAGCAACCGCGTGATGACGCAGATGATCGGCCTTGGCTACCACGACACGCACACGCCGCAAGTCATTCTGCGTAAGGTATTCGAGAATCCGGCGTGGTACACGGCGTACACGCCGTATCAGCCCGAGATCGCGCAGGGACGACTCGAGGCGCTGCTCAACTACCAGACGGTGGTCGCGGACCTGACGGGTCTGCCGCGTGCCAACGCCTCCCTGCTCGACGAGGCAACAGCGGCAGCCGAGGCGATGACGCTCTGCTTTCGGCATGCCAAACAGGACCACGGCGTCTTTCTCGTCGACGCCGATGCCCTGCCACAGACCATTGCCGTGATGCAGACGCGTGCGGAGCCGCTCGGTATCGAGCTCGTCGTGGCGGATCTCGAACGGGGGCTCCCCGCGGGCGAGGTGGTGGGCGCCTTGTTGCAACACCCTGGCGCCGATGGTCGCATTCGCGATTGGCGTCCGCAGATCGCCGCCCTGCACGAACGCAACGCGCTGGCCGTCCTAGCCGCAGATCCGCTCGCGCTCGTGTTGTTGGCCTCGCCGGCCTCGATGGGTGCGGATATTGCGATTGGTTCGATGCAGCGCTTCGGCGTGCCGATCGGCTTTGGTGGTCCGCACGCGGCCTACATGGCGGTGCGCGACGGGCTCGAACGGATGATGCCGGGACGGATCGTCGGCGTGTCGATCGACGCCGATGGAGCGCCCGCGCTCCGGCTTGCGCTGCAGACGCGTGAGCAGCACATTCGTCGTGACAAGGCGACTTCGAATATCTGTACGGCGCAGGTGCTGCTTGCGGTGATTGCCAGCATGTACGCGGTCTATCACGGCCCCGAGGGCCTGCGGGCGATCGCCGAGCGCGTGCATCGCTTGGCGGCCATCTTTGCCGCGGGCCTACGCCAAGGCGGACTCAATGTGTTGCATGACACGTTCTTCGACACGGTGCAGGTGCGCGTGCCGTCGCACGCCGACATCGTGATCGCGCAGGCGCGCGGATATGGAATCAACCTGCGGCGTGTCGATCGCGACACGGTCGGTGTCTCGTTCAACGAGGTGACGGAACGCCAGCATGTCGAGGCGCTTTGGCAGGCCTTCCGCGTCGAAGGCGATGTCGATGCACTCGATGCCGTGACACCCGATGCGATGCCCGCCGATCTACTGCGCGCGGAAGCGATCCTGACGCATCCCGTCTTTCAGGAGTACCGCTCCGAGACGCAGATGCTGCGCTATTTGCGTCGCCTCTCGGGCAAGGATATCGCGCTCAACCGCTCGATGATCCCACTCGGCTCGTGCACGATGAAACTCAATGCGACGACCGAAATGCAGGCGGTGACGTGGCCTGAGTTCGCGTCGATCCACCCGTTCGCGCCGCTCGACCAGGCCGATGGGTACCTCCTGCTGATCAACGAACTCGAGCGCTGGCTCGTGGCCATCACCGGCTACGACGCGGTCTCGCTGCAGCCGAATGCCGGCTCGCAAGGCGAGTTCGCGGGGCTACTGGCGATTCGGGGCTATCACCAGAGTCGTGGGGATATGCATCGCGACGTGTGTCTAATCCCGATTTCGGCCCACGGTACGAATGCGGCGAGTGCTGTGATGGCCGGCATGCGCGTGGTGGTGATCGCCTGCGACGAGCGGGGCGATGTCGATCTGACCGACCTGCGCGCCAAGCTGGCCGAGCACGGCGAGCGTTTGGCCGCGCTGATGATCACCTATCCGTCGACGCATGGCGTCTACGAGGAGGCGGTCAGCGAGATCTGCGGACTGGTGCACGACGCCGGCGGTCAGGTCTATGTTGATGGTGCCAATATGAATGCCCTTGTCGGCGTGGCGCAGCCCGGCAAGTTTGGCGCGGACGTCTCGCACCTCAACTTGCACAAGACGTTCTGCATCCCGCATGGTGGAGGTGGGCCGGGCGTCGGTCCCGTTGCGGTACGGAGCCATTTGCGCTCGTTCCTGCCGAATCATCCAATGCAGCCGGCTGCAGGGCCGCTGACCGGGCCCGGTCCGGTTTCGGCTGCACCGTGGGGTTCGGCCAGCGTGCTGCCAATCTCGTGGGCGTACATCCGCCTGATGGGCCCCGATGGACTCAAGCAGGCGACGCAGGTGGCGGTCCTCAACGCGAACTACATTGCCAAGCAGCTATCGCCCCACTATCCGATTCTCTACACCGGCCACGACGGACTCGTTGCCCACGAGTGCATTATCGACCTGCGAGGCATTACGAAGGACTCGGGCGTGACGGTCGAGGACGTCGCCAAACGCCTAATCGACTACGGCTTCCATGCACCGACGATGTCATTCCCCGTCGCGGGGACGCTGATGATCGAGCCGACCGAGTCGGAGGACAAGGCCGAAATTGACCGCTTCTGCTCGGCGATGATCGCGATCCGCCATGAGGTTGCTCGAGTTGAGGCGGGCGAGTGGCCGGCCGACGACAATCCGCTGGTCAACGCACCGCACACGGCACGCATGCTGACGGGGGACTGGTTGCACCCATACTCCCGCGACGAGGCGGTCTATCCGCTCGTCACGATGGGGTCCGAGAAGTACTGGCCGCCCGTACGGCGGATCGACCAGGCCTATGGCGATCGCAACCTCGTCACAACCAGCCCAGCGATCGCGGATCTCGTTGCAGGTGACTAGTGCTCCGGTGGAGTACCAGAGTGCGGCTGCTCCTGCTACGTTTTTAGTCATGGATCAGAAGGTTTCCCACATTGTCATGTACATCCTCGCTGTCACGCTCGTGGTGTGTCTCGGGGTCGTCCTACTGTTCAAGGGCATCGACACGGTGCCACATCAGTGGCTCGGCGTGGCTATCACGCTCGTGCTCGCCGTCGCTGCGCTGGCGATGACGCGCCTGAGTTTCGGCGAAGCGCACTAGCTGCTCCCCCGCGTCGCGCCTAGGACGTGCGTTTAAACGCGGCGTCCATCAGACGAGGCATATCGCCCCAGAGGTCGTTGGAGTCCAGGATGACGCCGATCATTATGCGGCCGCCGCGTTTGACGGCAACTGCGAGAGAATTGCCGGCGATGGTCGTGTAGCCCGTCTTGCCACCGATCGTACCCCGGTAGGTCTGCAACATTTTGTTGTGGTTCGTGTAGGTGCGCGTGCCGCCCGTATCGGCCCAACGTACCGTGTGTTTCCACGTGCCGGTCGCCTTCGCGAAGATCGGGTTTTCGAGGGCGCGGGCGAGCATAATCGCCTGATCACGCGCCGTCGAGTAGTTGGTAGCGTCGTTGAGTCCCGACGAGCTTGCATAGCGGGTATTGGTCATGCCGAGCTGTCGGGCCCGCTTATTCATGAGCTTGTAGAAGCTGCCATATGTGCCGCCGAGGTCCTCGCCGAGTGCGGCTGCTGCGTCGTTGTTCGAGCCCAGCAGTGTCGAGTAGAGCAGCACTCCTCGCGGGTAGCGATTGCCAATAATCAGACCATCCTTGTTGGGCTCGACGCCGGCAGCTACGCTGGAGACCGTCACAAGGTGCACGAGATTTTCTGCTTCGGCGGCGAGCAGTGCGGTCATCATCTTGGTCAGCGAGGCGATCGCGCGGCGGTCCGTCTCGTTGCCAGCCAGCACGATCTGGTTCGAACTAACGTCGAGTGCCACCCACGCTGCGGCCCTCAGTGATGGCTGGTTGGAGGGTGCCAGCGCGCCATCCATATACGTTGGAGCGGGCTGCGCGACGACAAGTGGTGCGAGACTCGGCAGGCGCAGGTCGCTCGTCGTCTTTGCGACCGTTTGGATTGATGTCCCGGTCGTTGTGGGGGCGCTCGACGCCCCACTTATTGGGGGTTGTATGGCGGCGGCAGAACTACTTCCACTATTCCCTCCCGCGTTGCTGGTGCTCGTCATGACTTTCGCCGTAAAGCCAATTACGCCGACCACGAGCACGGTCAGAATCAGCACATGCAGCGGGCGAATCACCGATGGTTCGCGGCGTCGGCGTCGGCGCCCGACATGTGTGCGGTACGCCGCCGAGCTATCTTCGTCGTCGTCCCAAGGCGCGCGCGTGCGCGGTGCCGGTCGTGGTCGCGGTGCCGATGGTTTGCCACGGCTAGGCCTCGGCGGGGGTGGGAACTGGTCATCCACGACTTCCAATCTTACTGCTGACGGCAGCGTGGCAGGCCTACTCAACGTGTGCTGGATGACCGTTGTGGGCACAGATCACTGCGGGTATTGCGTTACTCGTCCCAGTAGGCTGCTGGGGTGGGCAATGCGGAGGACGATATGGTGCGAGATCTCGATGGTGCGATAGGTGAGGGTTGGGGAGGCGAGCAGCAGCTGACCGGTAGTCATGTCAACGTGATTTTGGCGCGCCGTGGGAGTGTCACGGCTGCAGCATTGATGACCGCATTCGCGCAGCCGAGTCCTGGGCATACTCCCGTACTCGCCTGTGTTGGTGGGCACGAGACGAAGTACGAGCCAATCTGGCCGCCGCTTGTGATGATGAATAAGGCGACTGCGGTCACGGAGGCGCACCAGACGATGACGTGGGGTGCCGCCCAACTCGGCCTCGGCCAGGGCACGCTCGATGCTGTTGCCGACGGCCTCATCGAAGCGACGGACGAGTACATCGTGTTTGCGGCGGTTTGGGTCAACCCGGGTGCGACGGACGAGACGGCAATCCGCAAGGCCAATCGTGTTGCGATCCGTAAGGCTATTGAGATGGCCGTCAAGGGTCGGGATCCCGTGGCGGCGCAGCGGCTGGTAGACGAGCGCGATGCTCTGACGAACCCGTTCTACTCGGGCGAGTAGCGTTCGGGTTCTGCGCCGATGGCTCGTAGGCGCAGCCGGACTGTGGCGGAATGTCGGCGCGCGCTGTGGCTACTCGGCATCACAGCACCTGTCGATCATCGGGGCGTCTTGAAGGCGTGGCGCAGGCGTGTCGCGCAGACGCACCCGGATCGGCACCTTGGCGATGCCGCCCGAGAGCAGGCTGCCGCGACGCTGACACGGGCACTTAACGACGCGCGTGAGACGCTCGACTGGTGGATCGATAGCGAGCGCGATTGGCCACCGACGGGGGGTGACGCTAACGAGGTGCGCTTCGCTACGGCCGACCCATGGCCCGAGCGCGAGCCCGAGCCGGAGGCGGCACCGGTCTGTCGTGTGACAGGCCTGCGACGCGGCGATCACATCCGCGTCTGGCCGTATGACGGTGCGGTACTGACCGTGGTCGAGACCGAGACGGATCTGCGTGATAAGACGACGTGGGTGCGCCTGCTGGAGCAGCCGCAGGTAGTCAAGGCCGATCGTGTTCGATTGGCGGCCTTCTCGTGTCCCACCTGCGGGGTGTGTGCAGGGCCCGTCGTCGCGAGCCCCTCGATTCGTCCGTGTCCCGACTGTCTTGTCGATCTGCGTCGCCTCGAGCGGTCGCCCGCAGAGGCCGCGCGCATCCGCCGGGCAATCGAGGCTCGGGCCACGGCTGGTTTGGCTGCAGCCGAGGAGCTTGGTGACGATCGCTTTGCCGATCGGGCACGAGAACGACGGCGCTGGGCCCGGCGACTGATCACCGCGGAGCGCGACGATCTGCATGCGGCACTACTGAGTGCGTTCGGCTCGGCATGGGAGCGCTGGGGCGAGGATGCACACAGCGAGCGACCGCGTTGATGGGTCGCCGTTTCGCTGGGCGTCAGCATCTGTGGCGGAGAGGGCGAGCAGCGATCCCTGCTGGCATCGTCGCCGGTGGCCTACTGCTCGTCTTTAGGCGGCGCTGCGGAGATCGCGGAGCGCATCAAGGGCGGATGCGATGCGTTCACGCTCGTGCTCGCCGGCTTCTAACTCGCCCCGACAAATGCGATCGAGAACGCGTTGCAGATCGATGAAAGCCCGCGCGATGTCTTCTTCGCTTGGCGTGCGACTCTGGTGCCCAATCACTCCCGCAAGATAGATGTTGTGTCGGACGGGTAACGATCTATACGGTTGTCAGCGAACGCACATTGTCGATGCTGTCAGCGTCTGGGCCTTCGCGATACCCCGCGAGCACTGCGCCACTCTCGCGCTCAACAACGAGCACGACGGGCGTGTGCGTAATGGCATAGGCCCGTGCGAGGCTCGATTCGTGCAGCACATCGACGCGGCGGTACGGAATGCCGGCCGCATCGAGTTCGTGCCCCCACTGCTGACAGGCATAGCAGAGCGGGCCGGAGAAGGTGACGACGGCGGTGTCACCATGGCTGGCATCGAGGCCGAGTTGGAGCGGGTCGACGCGCGTGGGTAGAGCGCTCGGGTGCGCGGCTGAGCGTCGTCGTCGGATGATCATCACGGCGGCCACGAGCGCCAGCACAGCACCGACGATCAGTAGGCGATCCATCGCGTACTCCCGCTAGACGGCCGGGTGGCGGTCGACGGTAATGCCGCGGATGCGGGCGAGCAGCATGTACATCTCGCAGCCGACACAGAGTCCTGTGGTCGCGGCGAGTAGAGCGAGTGCGGCGACGATTAAGGACAGCACCCATCCGATGCTGCCAAAGCCGGCGTAGAGCAGTACCGATGCACTCGTCAGAAAGACGGCGCCGATAATGTTCGCGAAGCGCGGCACGCGGGCATCCTCAATTTTGCCTTCGCCGAATCGTGGCTGCAGCACGTCGAACCACAATCGGCAGGGCAGGCAGAAGCGGCGACCGAGTGTGAGCCCAACGATCAGTTGCAGTGCGAGCAGCACGATGATCCACTCCTGCTGGAGGAGAAAAGCGATCAGGGCACCAACGCCGACGATTGCCTGATTCGTGCGTGCTCCGCGCGAATCGATCACGTGCGTGTCGCGATAGGGGTCCACGGATCGGTAAGAAATACTCATACGAGTTATAATGATACACGTTATGTGAAGATTCCCTCATAG
>JBCKBR010000039.1:0-16716 GCA_038911065.1 Gaiellales bacterium
ATTCCGATCTGGGCACTGACGGACCAGCCTCCGCTCGGAGTGATCCTCGTGGCAGCCTTTGCGATTGGTACAGCTCGTGTTTTTGTCGACGCCGCCGTTTTTGGGGCGATCGCGGCAATCATTGGCCGCGAGCATTTTACGCAGGGACAGGCGACACTCTCGGCAGCCTGGGCGGTCGGCTTCTTCGCCGGTCCCGCGATTGGTGGCGTGTTGATCGCGCTGATCGGCCCGTCCTTTACGCTCGTAGCCGAGGCGGTGGGGTTCGCGGCGGCGCTGGTTCTAATCCTAAAGATCCGGCAATCGTTGGATGCGGATGATCGCAACATCGGCGAGTCGGCCGTGCAGATGGCCAAGGAGGGGCTGGCCGTGATCTGGCACTCGCCACGCGTACGCGCCTATACCTGGCTGAGCGTGACGTGGAACTTTGGCGCAGCAGCATCCGCCGCTCTGATCGTGCCACTGCTCCGCCAGACACTCGGGCTGTCATCGATAAAAGCGGGTGCGGTGCTTGCGATTGGCAGTGTGATTGGTCTCGGCGTACCGTCGTTACTCGGACGTATCGTGCCGCGTTTCGGAGCTGCGAGGGTTGTCGCGTGGATGACCGGGATCAGTTCTTTGTCGATCTTGGCGACCGGTCTCGCACCGGGCTTTGCCGTTGTGGCGACGGCGAATACGGTGCGTTCGCTAACGGACTACTCACTGCTTTCGACGATCATCGGTGAGCGCCAACGCCGCGTGCCCGATCGACTGCAGGCACGTGTCGGTATCTCTGGTCGCATGATCGCCGTTTCCGCAATCGCCTCTGGTGCGGTGATTGGCTCGCTGCTCTCGGGGCCGCTTGGGGTGCGCTGGGTGTTCGTGCTCTCAGCCGTTGCCGTCGCAGCCGTGTTGATCGTTGCCGTACCTGGCGTGCTGCGTGCAGACGCAGCTGCGCAGGCCGAAACGCGGATCTAGTTGTAGCCCCGAGAGGGGTTAGTCGAGAAAGTCGAGCCGCACCGAGCTCGGCAGGAGACCCGCCGCGGCGCCACGTTCGAGCAATGCGGCGACGGCCTGGCGGCCGCGCTCGCCATAGTCGAGCGTGAGGTCGTTGACATACATCGCGACGAAGCGATCGTTGAGCTCGGGTGTAATACCGCGGCCGTACTCGATCGCGTACGCGAGCGCCTGCTCACGATTCTGCATACCAACGGCGACGGCCTCCTTAAGGACCGCCGACAACTCGACCGCGCGACCCTCGGGCACGTCGCGACGCATTGCAACCGCGCCGAGCGGGAGCGGCATGCCGCCGGTCTCGCCCTCCCACCACGCACCGAGGTCGAGCACGCGATTGAAACCCTCCTGCTCCCACGTCAATTGGCCCTCGTGGATCACGACGCCGGCAGTGCAGTCGCCGGACGCGACGGCGTCCATGATGCCCTCGAAGTCGACCTGCACCGCTTCGAAAGCGGGTAGCGCAAGACGGGCCGTGAGAAACGCCGTCGTCTGCGCACCAGGCACCGCAACGCGCTTGCCGGCGAGATCGGCCGGGGCAAGCTGCGTCTGAGCAATCACGACCGGGCCATAGCCCTCGCCGAGCGAAGCGCCATGTCCGAGCAGGCGATAGCGGTCCTGCACGCCGGGGTACGCACCGACGGACATCGCCGTCACCTCGAGCCGACCTTCGACCGCCCAGGTGTTGAGCGTCTGGATGTCAGCAGGAACCAACTCGATCTCGAAGCCTCGGAGATCGAGCGCGCGCTCAGCGATTGCCCACACCATGAAGGCGTCGTCAGGATCCGGGCTATGGCCTACGCGGACGTTCACGAGCACTCCAAGCGTCGAGGACGAGACGAGCCTATCAACGCTCCGAATCGGCCACGGCTAGGCTTCGGCTCATGAGTGCACCCGGCGTCATCCCACCCAGCCCGCAACACCGCGCCGAAGAGGTCGTACAGCACGTGCTCCGCGAGGTCCATGCCGGCCGCTCGCTGCACGATGTGATGCAGGACTCGTACGTAACGGAGCGCGCAGAGGCCGACACGCACAGTCGCGTGTTCGATCATCCCGAGGTGACCGAAGCTGTCGGTGCAGACATCGTCGCCGAGCTGCGTCGCCTGCTCGAAAGCTAGGTCCGCGCAGGTCTGCGAGCGGTACTCAGATCTTCAGTGCTGCACGAGCGAGTGCAAGCAACACGGGCGTCTGATCGATCAACTTGGCGACCACCAGGTCGTCTTCTGTCACGCGCGCATCGACCACGGGCAGCAAGACATCGCGGATCGGCGTGATCTCCTGCCACTCGAGATGGCCCTCGGCGACACAATCGCGTAGGTCATCGGCGATCACGCGCGCGATCGCCGAAGCATCGCACGTCACAAAAGCCGCGTCGGCGAGGATTCGATAGTCGAGTTCGCGCCGGCCTTGCCGATCCGCACCCATCGCAATGATCGATGCGCCGGGCGCGACCCAATCGGCCCGCAGGGCGGGGTCGCGCGCATTCGTGGCGGTCACGATCAACGTGGCATCGCGCACCGCCGTCGGCGCATCTGAGACGATGCGGCCGAGATCTGCCGCTGCCGCCGCGGCAATAGGATCGGGATCGTGGATCGTGATCCGCTCGATCGTCAGAACCTCCGACAGCGTTTCGACCGCGAGGCGCCCGAGCGGACCCGCGCCAAGAACACCAAGCCGAATCGGACTGCTGCCGAGCATGGCGGGCGCAACCAAGGCCGCTGTCGTCGTCACCGCCACACGGGCCGCAGCGTCTGCGACAAACGAGCCGATCGTCAGGCCATCGGGATCGATAATGGTGCACGACCGCGATGCCGAGCGGCGCCCGCCTGCGGTGATCAATACAGCGCGATAACCGTCCACGTCGATCGTTGTCGTGACGCCCGTCCAACCGTCACCACGCAGCATCACCTGCGGCGCAGGGAGATCATCAAAATCGTCGGGCTCGGCGAGCAGCACCGCGCTCGTCAACGCACGTACGCGCGCTGGCTTGAGCCTACTGATCGCTTTCTGTAGATCGAGTGGTGCCACGTCACTCCATTGCGCGATGCAAGACGACGACGGCGAGCGCCTCGACGGCCGCTGCTCGGTCGCTCTGCAGTGCGACGACGACACTCGCCACGCACGGGCACTCTGCGGGCAGCGAGCCCGCCAGCTTCGCGAGCGCACCCGCCAGCACCTCGCCATACCCATCAGTACTTAGATCGGCTGCGGTTTCGAGTGCAGCACGCGAACCAAGCACGCACGACTCGGCGGGATTGCCCGCGGCAGCGGCCAATAATAAGCCGCGTCGAGCAGCCGCATTGAGCTCGTCCTCATCCATTGCCAGGTCGTCGAATACGAGCGCGACGACCACGACTGCGCCCGCCTCGGTGCGCTCGGTAGCGGGCAGATCGGCAAGAGCGAGCTCGATAGCGGACACCGCTTCCATGGACCGGAGCGTAGCGAGATTTCGTGGTGGGGGGTGGATGCCACAACCACGAAATCGAGCCTGCCTCCAACACGAAATCTCAGCGCAAGCCGAGCGCCGTGCGCAAGCTGCGGGTCTGGCGCCGGGCGACCTCGAGCGTCGTGCCATCAACGTCGGCCAGCCGCACCTGCACCCGCCCCGGTCCGATTGGCTCGACGGCCGCAACCGCCGCCAAGTTAACAATCTGCGAGCGATGAATCCGCAGGAAGCTCGGTGGCAAGAGATCTTCGAGCGCGCGCAGCGACCGTGGCGACACGAACTGTCGCCCATCCGTCAAGGCAATCCGCGAGTGATCGCCGTCAGCCTCGGCATAGCCCACCTCGACCAGATCAATCAGAAGTGTTTCGCCATCCCTGCCGAGCACAGGAATGCGCACATCCACGGCACCACTCGGGGCTGTGCCGGCGCGGATCGCAGCAACGCGACGAACCGCGGTCACCAGACGATCCGCACGGACAGGCTTGAGCACGTAATCGACAGCCTCGACGGCAAACGCCTGAATCGCCCGGTCGTCATGCGCCGTGACAAATACAACGCTCGGCCGATTCGGCAACTCCGCTAACTTCTTCGCCGTCTCGATGCCACCAGCGCTGCCTGGCATATTGATATCGAGAAAGACAACGTCGTACGCCATCCGCTCAGCCAGCGTCAACGCCTCGCGCGCCGAAGCGGCCTCACCCGCCACCTCAACACCATCAATGCTACCCAGCAGGTGTCGCAATTCGGACCGTGCTGGCGCCTCATCATCAACAATCAGGGCGAGCAGGGTCATGCCTCCACCTGCGCTTCATCCGGCACCACGATCGGCAACAAGACACTGACGTAGGTCCCAAATAGTGGTGAGCTCGCAATCCGCAACCGGCCCTGTTCGCCGTAATAGGCCTGGATCCGGCGATGCACCGACGCCAGCCCTAAGCCCGCACCACCACTACCAAAACCAGGTTCGAGTACATGCTCCGCATCCTCACGCGAGATGCCACGACCGTTGTCGCGCACAATCACGCGGAGACGCCCAAAGCGCACATCGGCGCGAATCACAACACGCAGCGGCTGATCTGCCTTACCGTGCTTAATTGCGTTCTCGACAAGCGGCTGCACAAGAAACGGCGGCACCATCACATCCACTGCCGCAGCACTAATGCGCCGCTCAATTAGGAGCTCCGACCCAAAGCGCGCCTGCTCGAGCTCGAGGTACGCCTCGACGTGCGCCATCTCCTCCGAGAACGGAACGAACGTCGATGGCTGGCGCAGCGTCGAGCGACAGTACTCGGCGAAAGTCATCACGAGCCGTCTCGCCTCGTCCGGTTGCGTGCGAATAAACGCCGCAATCGTATTGAGTGCGTTAAAGAGGAAGTGCGGTTCGATCTGCGCCTGCAAGGCCGCTAGCTCGGCCGAAGCGCTGGCCCGCGCATGCACCTCGACCTCGCCAGCCGCAAGCGCAGTCGACACGAGACCGCAGAGCGAATCCACCACTGCATGTTCTCGGTCCGATACCGACAATGCGCCCTCGAAGAAGGCAATCAGCGACCCCACCACGCGACCACGCACCACGAGGGGACCGACGACAGCGGACCGCAGCGGACAACCCGCGTCACAGCCATGCCGCCAGCCAACCGGCAGTCGCGCGACGCGCGACTCGCCCATCGCCTGCACCGCACCAGGTGGCGCCGCCGTGCCCACTCCATGATGATCGCTGGCGAGGCCCACATGGGCGAGTACGAGCGTGCGATCAGATACCGCCACCGCCGCATAGCCAAGCCGCGCCTGCGCCTCAGTTGCCAACAGCTGTGCTGCAGCCTGTGTCAGGCCCTCATGCAGCACGGGAGTGGTGATCGCGACCACTTCGAGGATTGCCCCCGTCGGCCCGTCACCAAAGACATCGTCCGGACGTAGCGCGGTGCGGACGAGGCTGAGAAAGAGCACCATCACAAAGGTCGAGGCGGCAATCACTGGCACGATCGCGACGGGCTGCCACTGCCAACGCGAAAACCCCTCCAAGGCTAAGCCGGCAATACCCGCCTGCAAGAGACCCAACGCAGCCGCGGCGAGCATTGGACCCCGAATGTCTGCCCAATGCCGTCGGCGCGAACGGGCCGCAACACCCCGCCGACTCGAAACCCACGTAAACGAGGCCTCGCGGCGTGCTTCGTCTTGCTCTGGAATATCCACCGTACGGATGATGCTACTCGTGCTGCGAGCGGGATCGCAGGAATAAAAGTCGATCAGGGGTATCATGGTAATCGGTACTAATGGCAAGCACACCACCTCCGCGGACCCAACAACGCCCCATTCCGCGGACCCGACAACGTCCCACTCCGCGCAAACAAAGGGCCCAGCGCATCAGTAGGCGAGCGCGCCAGATCATCGTGCTCTCGGCCGTCGCACTGATCGGATTAACCGTCATCCACGGACTCTCCTTCCGCGGCGATGTGGCACCCGGCGTGCGCGTCGATGGCATCGATCTTGGGGGTCTCTCGCCCGAAGACGCCAAGGCGTTAATCCACCAGCAACTCTCGCCCAAACTTGATCGCACCGTCACCGTACGACTCGACCAGCAGACTGCGGAGATGGTCCCCGCAGACCTTGACGCCACCATCGACACTACCCAAACGGTCGCTATCGCCATGCGCACCGGTCGTCTGCGATCACTGCTCTTGCCCTTTATCTACTCGGCGGATCTCCGGCCCGTCATCGCCACCCCGACACGACCCCGCATCCCCGCCACCCTACGTGCCGTCGCCGAGCCGGCCCGCTCGGCCCGCGTACGCATCTCGAATGGGAAGCTAACTGTGACACCCGCCCGGACTGGCTACTCGGTTTCGGCTCGCATGCTGCTCCACGCTACCGCCGTAGCTGCCCTCGCCGGCCAAAGCCGGATCACGCTCAAATCCACCGTTACGCAACCCGCCATCTCGACAGCAGAGGCGAAGAGTGCCGGAGCAAAAGCACTCGCAGTCGTATCGTCCCCCATCGCGCTCAATGCCAACGGTAATCGCGTCGGCGCACTCTCCACCAAAACTCTGCAGGCTGCCGTCATGGTGCGCAACGAGAATGGTGAGCCAACAATCGCTTTCGACCCCGACACGTTGCAACACGCAATCGGCGATGCGCTCGGCAAGCGAATCGGCGCCGCCCAGAACGCAATCTGGGAAACGAATGGCGAGCGCGCCTGGGTGATCCCCGCCAAACAAGGGGTTGGCTTTAACCCGCGCGCCGCCGCCGACGCTGTCCGGGACGCAGCACTCGCAGGTGGCATCCGTCAAGCAGAAATCACACTCACGACACTGCCGCCAAAGCGCACCACAGCCGATGCGGAGGCGTACGGCATCACCACCAAGGTCGCGGGCGCGATCACCGAGCTCGGTGACTCGTCCGGCAATCGCCTTCACAACGTCTCTCTGATGGCGCAGATTCTCGACAACCGCCTCGTGCTGCCCGGCGAGACGTTTTCGTTCAACGACGCAGTCGGGCCGCGCTCACCCGAGCGCGGTTACCTCGAAGGCCTCGCGATCGTCGATGGCCTGATGATCCCATCGATCGGTGGCGGTGTCTGCCAGGTCACATCCACGCTCTACCATGCGGTGTTCGCAACAGGGCTGCAGATCGTCGATCGGCGTAATCATAGCTTCTACATTCCGGCCTACGGGCTCGGTATGGACGCGACGGTCTCATGGTCCGACATCGACTTCAAGTTCCGCAACAACACAGAACACCCGCTGCTGATTCGCGCCACAGCAGATGCCAGCACGATGCTCGTCAATCTCTACTCTGCACCCGCAGATGGGCGTGTTGTCACGCGTAGCACCGGCGACCGCTACGACGTCAAACCACCCGAGCCGCGCTACTTCGAGGATCCCTTCGCGCCACCAAAACAAGTCATCGAGTACGTCTCTGGGCAGGAGGGCTTCGCCGTGGACGTCACGCGCAAAGTCGTACTCAATGGCGAGACGCTGTCGCAAGACGTCTTCGTCTCCACCTACGCGTCGCAGCCCGTGACATACATAGTCGGTCCGGGTGCATACCCACCGGGCGACAATGTTTTCGAGGCGCCGCCGTTCGGCTGGGTCAGCCCGTACGACCCGACACCACCGACCTAACCCACGGTGGCAGGGCCGGATGATGCTCGCACAACAAGCGATGGCGCAATCGTAACGTGGCGTTCGCTGCTGCGGCCCTCAAGGTGATCGGTCAAAAAACCTACGGCTAGACGCGCCACGCGATCGACGCTCCAGCTGACCGTCGTCAACGATGGGTCGACCAGACGTGAGAGTGGGTGATCATCGAAACCAACGACCGTGACGTCATCGGGGATTGCGAGGCCGAGTTCGCGACAGCCATCCAGCACGCCGTAGGCGATCGTGTCAGACAGACAAAAGATCGCCGAAGGTGGATCGTCGCGCTCGAGCACCTCGAGCGCGACTGGTCTCGAACCTTCGAGCGAATACGCGCACTGCACGATCTCACAATCAAGACCGAGCACGGTAGCCTGCTCGCGGACGGCCTGTTCCGTCGGTCGCTCGGGTGACGTCTCGACGGCCCACGACAACACGGCGATGCGCCTGTGCCCAAGGGCCTTAAGGTGTCGAAGCACCTCAGCGACCCCGGTCGCCTGATCAAACTGGACCTCACCCACGACACGAGCGCCGAGCAGGCGGCCTGCAATCGTGACCGTCGGCACTTGGTCGGCAACCGCCGCCCAGCCTCCACCAGCCGGCCCAATCGGCGCAACCAGTAGACCATCGACACGTTGGGCGACGAGACGGCGCGCCAAATCGAGCTCCGTCGCGGGATCTCCGTCGGCGTCTGCAAGGATCGTGTGCAGTCCATGGCCCCGCAGCTCGCGCTGCAGGCCGCAGGCGAGTGTCTGTTGCCAGTAATCGGCGAGGCTGCCAACGATCAGCCCGACGACGCCCGTGCGTCCACCACGCAGTGCTCGCGCAACTGGGTCGGCCGTGTACCCGAGCTCGTCGGCAATCTTCTGGACGCGCGCAATCGTGTCGGTAGAGACGCGCTCCCCACGCAGCGCATACGACACGGCCGCCACCGATAGGCCTGCCTGCTCCGCAATCTGCTTGATCGTCGGACGTCTACCCGTCGCAGCCATACAGCCAGCCTAGCGCGTGCGGCGGAGCCACCTATTGACTGTAGGTGCAGCCTACTGAAGCATTTGATGTGACGTTTCAATGAAACGTTACACGTTAGGAACAGAGCGCCTTCAGTGATTGCGCCAACGATCGTCCCCACAGCGATCCGCTGCCGCGCCGTATCGCCTCTCTGCCACACCCGTTAGCGGCGCCGCGCACCACGCTTACGAAGCTGCTCAACCTCGAGCCACGAGCGCGTGTTGACAACATCATCCGCCGTCGCCCACCCGCGCCGCGCACAGTCAACGCCAAAGCGCAACACGTCGATTCCGCCCGTACGGTGCGCATCGCTCGAAATACAGATCTTGACGCCCGCGGCGATCGCCGCACGCACATGCTCTGGCCGCAAATCCAAGCGTTTAGGACTGGCATTCACCTCAAGAAACGTGCCCGTACGCGCACAGGCTGCGATCAACGCCTCGACATCGACGTCGTACGGATCGCGCCCATCGAGCAGGCGTCCCGTCGGATGCGCAATCACATCGACATGCGGATGCTCGATCGCTGAGATCATGCTCGCCGTCAACTCCGCACGATCTTGTCCGCGCACACCATGCGCCGAGGCGACAACCCAATCGAGATCAGCCAGCACCTCGTCCGGGAGATCGAGCACACCGCCGGGAAGAATGTCGACCTCGATGCCTGTCAGGAGCGTGAAGCCCTTCGCTGCCAGCGGTTTGGCCGCCTTCTGCACGCGCTTCATGTTGGCGATCGTCTTCGCGGGATCGAGGCCGATACCCATACCAACGGCCTTCGAATGGTCGGTGATCGCCAGATACTCGAGCCCGGCGGCGATCGCAGCCTTCGCCATCTCCTGCGGCGTCGCACGTCCATCCGACGCATCCGTGTGTGCATGGAGATCACCCTTCAGCTCCGCCAGCGTTACCAACGTGGGAAGCTTGCCCACCGCCGCCGCCTCGAGCTCGCCCTGGTTCTCTCGTAACTCGGGCGGAATCCACTCCAAGCCGAGGCGTTCGTACACGTCGGACTCGCTCGCACAAGGCACCGCAGCGCCGCCGGAGAGTGGCGCGAAACCGTGTTCCGAAAGGCTCAGACCCTGATCGCGAGCACGCTCGCGCAGAGCCACGTTATGCGCTTTCGAGCCCGTGAAGTGCTGCAGCAACGACCCCCATTCGGACGGATCAATCACACGCAGATCCACCTGCATACCGTCGTGGAGAACCACAGAGGCCTTGGCATCACCGAGTGCGATCACATCTTGCACGCCGGGGTGCTCCGCAAAACGCTGCAAGAGCGGCGCCGGATCCTTCGCAGCCGCGACGAGGTCGACATCACCAATCGTCTCCTTGCGTCGACGCAGCGAGCCGGCAATCGCAGCGTCCAGACAGCCCGGTTCGGCACGCAGCAGATCGACAAGCGCCTCCGCCCGCTCGAGCGCATGGTCGAGCAGGATCACGTGCTTGCGTGGTCCCCCGCCCGCCAATAGCGCCGCAAGAATCGCCGCCTCCTTCTTCGCACCAAGACCCTTCAGTTCTTGCAACTGCCCGGCCACGCAGGCGACCTTCAACGCCTCCGGACTATCGATACCAAGCTCTACGTACAGCCGCTTCGCCGTCTTCGGCCCAACACCCGGCACGCTCATCACCGCCACGACACCATCCGGATACTTCAGTCTCAGCTTCTCCAGCGCCTCCATCGTCCCGGTTGCGCGAATCTCATCGACCTTCGCCGCAATCGTGGCGCCAATATCGGGCAGTTCGGTCAACCGCCCCTCCTCCGCCATCCGCTCGATCGACTCCGCAGAGCCGCGAAAGCGTTCCGCCGCCTTGCGATAGGCGATCGTCTTATAGATAACGGCACCGTCCAACTCGGACAGGCTCGCGAGCAAATCGAACAAATCGGCGACATCGCCGTTACGCAGAGCCATGGCTCCAAACGTTAGAGCACGAGCCGCTGCAACACAGCATCCGCCGGCGAGACCTCATACCCGGGGAGCGGTGCGAGGGTATCCCGCAGTGGGGGCTAATCACTTGCCCCGATGGGACCATCACCGACACCATGGCTATACTTCTCCACGAAACGCTATAACTGTCAGGGGCACCCGTGAAAGTCCCTTCCCCATCCCTAATTGTGGCGACCGTCGCCCTCGTGTTTGCCTTGGGCGGCACCGGCTACGCCCTCACGGCGTTACCGAAGAACAGCGTGGGCACCACGCAGATCAAGAACAGCGCCGTGACCGAGGCGAAGATCAAGAACAGCGCCGTGACCGGGGCGAAGATCAAGAACAGCGCCGTGACCGGGGCGAAGATTAAGAACGGCACCATCGAGTCCGTGGATCTGGCGAGCGGCGTCTCCATCTCAGGTGCCGTCGGTGCCACGGGTGCCGTCGGTGCCACGGGTGCCGTCGGTGCCACGGGCCCAACGGCATCCGCCATGGCCCGCAGCGACACCACCGTGGCCATCAACGCGGGAGACCCCGCAGTCGTGGTCATCCTCCTCACCGACGCGGACACAACCTCCGGTGCGCTGACGCTCACCACCACCATGCGCGTGGTGGTGAATGCATCGGTGACCATCTTCAAGTCTACCGTCAGTTCGGACACCAGCTACGGGTACGCTTCGTGCGTGATCCAGTACGCGCCCAGTGGTGGCTCGTTCACCTCCATCGGCGCAGCACCCGGACTCTCATTCCTCACCACGGCGGCCACCGGCAGGGCCGTGTACGGCACCCTGCCGGTGACGGACGCCATCACCCTCGCGGCCGGCACGTGGGACTTTAGGGTGCAGTGCTCGGCGTCGGGCGCGGCCAGTCTGGGCACCAGCAGCCTCGTCGCCACCAAGGTCTCCTTCACGGCCGTGGCCACAGCCGTGTAGCACCGTGGTCACCGTCCACGGTGAGCGCTCGGCGTGGGGTCGCCGTACGCCCCCCGGCGCGATCGTGACACTGCAGGAATTGAGCGCGTTCATCGATCAGCGCCGTGGCGCACGACGATCAGTGATCCGACTGCGGCGAGGGGGCCTGATCTGGTCGGCCGGGATTTCGCCGCCGCGGCACCCGACCGGTTGTGGGTCGCGGACTTCACGTACCTGCGTTCGTGGCAGGGGCTGGTGTTCTTCTCCTTCGTCCTCGACGTCTTTGGCCGCCGGATTGTCAGATGGCAGCCTGCCGCTCACATGCGCACCAGCCTCGTCACAGATGCGTTGCGAAGTCATGACGGAAGCACGTTTGATTCCGCTCACCGCCGCAACGCGCAGCGTGCCGGAGCCGCACCGACGAAGCGTCCGGCATGATGCGGCGCATGAGTACTGCCCCCAGCGAGCGCTTCGTCGTGTGTCTGCCGACCTACAACGAGCGCGAAAACCTCGAGCGCATGATTGAGGCGATCGGCTTAGCGCGCGAGCGCACATCAATCGAGGGGCACGTGCTCATAATCGACGATAGCTCGCCAGATGGTACCGGCCAAATTGCGGACGAAATGGCCGCGCGCCACGCGTGGGTGCATGTCCTCCACCGCACCGCCAAGCAGGGGCTTGGCCGTGCCTATCTCGCCGGCTTCCACTGGGCCCTCGCGCGGGACTATGCCTACATCCTTGAGATGGACTGCGATTTTTCGCACGACCCAGAGCGTCTGCCCGACCTCGTCGCCGCCGCGCAACGTGGCAGCGACCTCGTAATCGGTTCGCGCTACGTCCACGGTGGTGCCGTCCGCGATTGGTCGGCGATACGTCGCGCGATCTCGCGTGGCGGCTGCTTCTACGCCCAGATTTTTCTCCAGCTCGGCATCAACGATCTCACCGGCGGCTTCAAATGCTTCCGTCGCGTCGTGCTCGAGACGATCGACCTCGACGACGTCACGGCGGAGGGTTACGCCTTCCAAATCGAGATGACCTATCGCACCTCGCTGCTCGGGTTCGCCATCGAGGAGATCCCAATTACCTTCACCGACCGCGTCGCCGGTGGATCGAAAATGTCGCGTCGCATCGTTGCTGAGGCGTCGTGGCGGGTACCCCTGCTGCGCCTCCGTTCGTTGCGCCGCGAACTCCCCCGCAACTGAAATCCCGCCTACATTTTGTGCGCTCGAGGTCGATTGAAACTCGCGTATTGTTTGAGAGATGCGCACGGGGACAGTTATCGGGGTCGTGCTCACAACAATCGTGGGTGTGGTTGCCCTCGGCGCAGTCGTCGCCGCCCACACGTACGCGAATCGTCCAATCGTGGAAGCTGTATCGCCAGCGCCCAACAACATGGTCAATGGGGACACGCCAATTCGCGTGATCGTCCGGAGTCCCGACGCGGTCGAGAAGATCCGCATCTCCTACGACGGCATTGACGTCTCGGCACGATCACACAAGACGCCATCCGGCTACATGATCAAGATGCCGAACCTGAAGGATGGCACGCACACCGTCACGATCGAGCTTGAGTCGTCGGATCTGCTCGGTAGTGCCTCGACGTACCAATGGACGTTCAATGCCGATGCCACTGCGCCGATCCTGACAGCGACAACGAGCGCGACATGGACTGATTCGGCAGAGATCAAGGGCACCTCCGAGCCGGGCGCGACAATTACCGCAGAATGGCAGGATGGCCAGGTCGTCACACAAGTTGATTCGACCGGGTATTTCGAGTTAGCACCGGCCGTGCCCGACGGCGCAACGCCTGTCGTCCTGACTGCCACCGATCCTGCGGGCAACAAGACGCGTGCACGCCAGGTGCTGCGCGTCGATACCGCGCCTCCGAAGGTCAAGGTCGAACTGAATGCCAAGCAGGATTGGGTGCGCGACACGGATCGACCCAAGGTCTACGCCTTTGTCGAGTCGGCAAGCCCAACCAAGGTCGTCGCAAAAATCAATGGGCAGGAAGCGAAGGTGACACCGTTCTCGATTGGCTACACCATCGAGGCAGGCAAGTTGCCACAGGGACGCTCCGAACTCACGCTGTACGTCACGAACGCGACAGGCAAGACCACGACGCGCAAGCAGAAGATCAATATCGACTCCACCGAGACGCTGACGAATCACTTGACGATCGCCCCGGGGGCTCAAGGACAGGATGTCGCCCGCTTGACGCGACGTCTGAAGGTCGCGGGTGTTTGGACGGGCCGACCAAGCTGGGTCTATAACAAGCGTGTCGAAACTGCGGTGCGCACCTTCCAAAAGCAGTCGGGGCTGCCCGAAGATGGTATTGCGCGTCCTGCCTTATTGGCCAAGACGGTGGGCAAGATTGTGATCATCAAGAGTAAATTCGTGCTCAACCTGTACCTCGATGGCAAGCTCGTCAAGCAGTACCCCGTGGCGGTCGGGATGCCTGCCTATCCGACACCAACGGGCAACTTTGTGATTACAGAAAAACTTGAGAATCCCACGTGGATACCGCCAAACTCACCGTGGGCAGCGGGTCTTGAGCCCGTGCCGCCGGGAGCGAACAACCCGCTCGGTACGCGCTGGATCGGCACGACAGCGCCACTGATTGGGATCCACGGTACACCGCAGAGTTGGACAATCGGCACGGCGGTTTCGCACGGCTGCATTCGCATGCACATGGCTGACGTCGAAGAACTCTTCGAGCGTGTGACGGTTGGCATGCCCATCGAATTCAAGCCGTAAGTATCGCCTGAGGCGAGACGCGCGTGAGGGAAACTGCACAAAAGGACCCGGGTCCTTTTGTGCAGTTTTAGCCTGCGACGTGGTCCCAACCGCGCAACGCAGCATCCGCGCCAGCCCCAACAAAACGCACGGCAGCCGGCCCAGCAGTGACCGACCCGATCACCGTCAGCGGTACGCCACACGACGCAACATCCGCGGCTGCCATGGCCACAAGGAGTTCGTAGTCTTCGCCACCGGTAGCTGCAAGCACGCCGGGGATCACGCCGATCGCCTGCGCAATCGGCACGATGTCCTCGTGCATCGGTAGTGCGTCAAGATCAACCACGATGTGGACGCCACTGCGCCGAGCGAGTCGGCGTACATCCGTCGCAATGCCGTCCGAGAGATCCATCATCGCGTGCACGATCGGTGCCAATACGGCGCCCTCGGCGAGGCGAGGATGTGGGCGCCGGTGCCGCTCGCTGCACTCAACCGCACCTGGTACGTCCCGCAACTGAGGATCCTGCAAGACCGCCAAGCCCGCCGCCGACTCGCCCAGCGTCCCCGTCACAGCGAGGACATCGCCGGGCGTTGCGCCCGCCCGTCCCGGCGGCTTCGTCGCAGCACGCCCAAGCGCGGTGATCGAAATTGCAAACCCCTGTCCGCGCGTCACATCACCACCCACAATCGGACACCCGTAGGTCCGGGCGCAGGCCCCCAAGCCTGCGTACAACGGCTCCAACCCAAGCGCATCATCAGGACCAAGGATCAGCGACACCAGCGCGCCAACCGGCACCGCACCCATCGCCGCGAGGTCCGACAGATTGACAGCCAAGGCCTTCCAGCCAACGTCGTACGGTGATGAGTGGTCGCGCGTAAAGTGCACACCTTCGACCTGCGTATCGACCGTCCAGACAAGGTCGGGCGCGATCACGGCAGCGTCATCACCAATGCCTTGCAGCACATCGACTGAGCCACCATCGACGAGTTCTGCCAGGTGCGCGATCAGCGCATCCTCATCCGCATGCAGCGTTCCTTCGTTCCACCCCATCTGCTCTGGCATAGCGATCCCGTCGTCCCAATCAGTAGTCGGATGGTACCCTGCCGCTTCTGCAGGAAACTGACCGATGGCCACGCCAACCACCCCCACCACCGTTGTCTACCCCGGCTCGGCCGGGTCGTACACGTCTGAGGCCGCCGAGCAACTCTACCCCGACGTTGAGGCGACATCGGCCGGATCGTTCGTGGATGTCTTCAACGCCGTGCGTGACGGTTCGGCTGAGATCGGCGTCTTGCCGATCGAGAACACGCTTGCCGGCATCGTCGCTGATACCTGTGACCTGATCGCCGACGGCGTACTCCCGATCGTTGCCGAAACAGTTATCCATATCCCGCACTGCCTCGCGGGGCTCCCTGGCGCCACGACCACGAGCATCACGCGTGTGCACTCCCATCCCGTTGCACTCGCGCAGTGCCGCATGTTTCTGAGTGGCCACTACGAGGAAATCGGTGCGTCGACGACGGCCGACGCGGCCCGCATTGTTGCCGAGCACGGCGACGCAACCTGGGGGGCAATCGCCTCGCCCACCGCCGCTCGGCGCTTTGGCCTCGAGATTATCGAGAGCGACATCTCGGACCACCCCGACAACATGACGCGCTTCGTTGCGATCGCACGCGACCCCCTGCCAAACGCCGACGGCGTGCACTGGAAGACCGCGCTGCGGGTCGTCACCGGGCACCAGCCGGGCGCCCTGCACGAGGCGATCGAGCCGCTCAAGTACCACAGCGTCAACATGGTTTCGCTGCACTCCCGGCCGATCCCCGGCGAGCCGTGGCGCTACCAGTTTCTGATCGACATCGAAGGCCACCGCGATGATCCCCAGGTGCGGCGCGCACTCGACGATGTCGAGAGTCGCACCGCCGTGCTCGCCATTCTCGGCTCGTTCCCCGCCGCCGAGCGCCCAACCGCCGAATGACCCCACCGGCGGCGTGGGACGCAGCCCTCGCGTTCGGTGCGCCACCACATGACGACCGCCCCCCATCACGAAATCTCGACCCAAAACCTCAACTACCAGGCGCCCGTCCACGACTCACGTCGCTGATCCGCCCAGGCCGACGCCATGCGGAAAGTAAACGCATTGCGCCATGTAGAATGCCATTGCGCTTGTGTACCGGCTGCCTACGCGGAGGTCGTCCTGCCGGCGCGAGAAGAACGTAATCACGTCATTGTTGCGCGAGGCGATCACGGCTTCTACTTTTCCTTGGAAGCCTTTAGTCAGAAGCACGTCATCCTCTAACAGCACGAATGGTTCTCCGTCGGTATGACAAAGAGCGCGCTTATGGTTTTGCATGACACCACAGCCGTCGTCGGTCACAACCGCTAGGTCTGGGATGTGCTGGTGCAGGTGGTCCAGAATGGGCTGCCGCGTTGGCACGCTCATGACGACGTAGTTCACGGCGTCAGGGTGGCCCTGTTGATGAGGATTGTTTCGCTTACGGCTGCGCCCATTGTCCAATACTGCTTATCGTCTACGTTGAAGTAGACGAATGTCTTAGAGCAGAAACGCT
>JBCKBR010000040.1:0-16691 GCA_038911065.1 Gaiellales bacterium
ATCCTGTACCAAGACGAGCGTGCCGCCCGCGCGCACCGTGCCCGACCAGCCACGATGGACGACGACGGTCGAATCATCCTGCTCGATGATCAGAGGACCCGTAATCGCCGCACCCTCAACTAGGGCGTCGCGGTGGATCTTCGCCCAGTCGCCCCACGCACCATCGTACACACGCTGCGTCGTCGCAGGGAGAGCGTCACCCGTAGTGATCGGCGCAATGCCGACAGATTCTGTACGGGCCAGACCACGCACACGAATTGTCACAATCTCCGTCTCGATCACCGGCGGCGTATAGTCGTAGAGGAGCTGGTGCTCATCGATAAACGCCTGCTCAGCTGCAGCGATCGTCGCAACTGTGACCGGGCGCAGAGCAAGTGGGACGGTCAGATTGTAGGCTTGGCCGCGATAACGCATGTCGAGCTCGAAGGACAATTCGTCGCCGAGTGACACCGCGGCAGAATCAGCAAGCAAGGCGCCAACCTCGTCCTCGAGGCGCGCGAGCTCGGCATCAAGGTCGGCCGGAGTGATCGCAGCAGTTGCGCGGCGCCACGTGCGGCGCAGGTCGTGACGGATATCCGTCGCAAGCAGCCCAAACGCGGCTGCCACGCCCGGATGGCGCGGAATGATCACGCGAGGAATGCCGACCTCGGCAGCCAGTGCGCACGCCTGCATCGGGCCCGCACCACCGATCGCGACGAGTGCGTAGTCGCGCGGGTCCTGACCACGCGCAACACTCATCACGCGCACCGCGTTGGCCATATTGACGTTGGCGATGCGAAGGATCGCACTCGCCGCCTCCTCAACAGAGAGGCCAAGTGGCTCGGCGACATCGCGCGTCACTGCTGCGATCGCAAGGTCGCGGTCCAGTGCCAGTCGTCCAGCTAAGCGGCAGTCCTCACTGAGCGTGCCAAGCACGACATTCGCATCAGTAATGGTCGCACGCGTGCCACCAAAACCGTAGGCCGCTGGGCCGGGTTCCGCACCAGCACTATCCGGTCCAACAGTGAGTGCACCAAACTGATCGACTGTCGCAATCGAACCACCGCCAGCACCAATACTAAGGAGGTCAATCTGCGGCAGGTTGATCGGATTTCCCGCGGCTGTACCAGTAAAGCGCAAATCCGGCTGGCCCCCTTTAACGAGACCAATATCAGTAGTCGTACCACCCATATCAAAAGTGATCACGTTGTCTTCGTTGACAAGTTCGGCGAGGCGAGCACCACCGATGACACCAGCGGCAGGACCAGAAGCAGCGAGTGCAATCGGCAAGGAGCGCGCATGAGTGGAGGGTGTTACACCACCGTTGGACTGCATCAGATGCAAGGGCACGCCAACGCCGAACGCATCGATTTCGTTTTCGACAGCGTTGATGTAGGCACCCACGAGCGGAAGGAGCGCAGCATTCGCAACCGTTGTGGCTGCTCGAACATACTCGCGAAACTCGGGCACAACATCGCAAGACAATGTAATTGGGACATCCGGCAATTCTGCGCGCAGGATGTCGCCAATCAGTCGCTCATGCGCTGGATTGAGAAACGAAAACAGTGTCATTACTGCAACCGCTTCAATACCATCTGCGCGCATGGCCTGCGCAGCGGCTCGAACGTCATCCTGATTGAGAGCTTCGCGTTCGCTCCCTGTGGCGTCGATCCGGCCGTGCACACCATGGCACCACTCACGTGGCACGAGTGGTGCAGCCGCTGGTGTCCACAAGTCATAGACACTCGCACGCATCTGCGTCCCAATCGCGAGTACGTCGGTAAAGCCCCAATTCGTCACCAGCGCGGTGCGCGCGAAACTGCGCTGCACAATTGCGTTCGTGGCGACAGTGGTTCCGTGTGCGAGATAACCAACGTCCGCGGGTTGTGCGCCCGCAATGGCGAGCACTAACCGCAGCCCTTCCATAAAACCCGCCTCAATCTGAGTCGGCGTGGATGGCACCTTCGTGACATACACCTTGCCATCATCCGCGATCATCACTACGTCGGTAAACGACCCACCAACATCTATACCAATTCGACTCACCCTGGAACTCCCCCGTTCCGAACGATACGTTCCTAATGGTCGGAGCATCCTAGCCTAAGGCTCCTCCCGTGAGGGTTAGGCATGCCCGACCCTCGAACTCGACCGGCGATAGCCAGCCGAGATAGCTGTGTCTTCTACTGCTGCCATGAGCAAATGGAAGAGCGTTTGACGGGACCGGCACGAAGGCCGGCCCCGTCCACTCTGCTTAGGAGGATTGGACCTCTTGTCCTGCGGTGATGAAGTCCTTCATGTTCGGCAATGGAGCTTCGAACCATGCCTTCGGTGGCGACCAGGCGGTCGGGTCGTCGATCTCGAATGCCTTGATCAGTGCCTTGTCCTTGATCAAGTCCATCACGCCATTCTGCTGTGCCGAGGCGTACTGGAAATTGTCTGTCAAGGCAGCGCCAGCCGCCGGTGTATTCGTCGATGCCATTGCCAGCGTCGCTCGACCGGGCTGTTTCGTCGCCGCGTTCAGCACCATGCCGCAGACCCAGGCCAAGCGACCTTGCGTGGGCTGCATGTACTTGATGTTACGGCCCTTCATCTTCGGATGATTCTTGATCTTCCAGTACCCGTCCGGCCACGTGTAGGTGGCATCGAGGTTGCCGTTGACGAAGTCGTTGACCGTCTCAGTCTGCGACGACCAATAGTTGCGCAGGTTCAGCTTAACCTTGATGGCCGTCTCCTTGGCAGCAGCGATATCTTCCGTCGTCATGAGGTTCGGGTCAACAGCACCCTTGTTGATCAGGTGCCCGATCTTGATGATGTAGATATCGTCAGAGAACAATGACATACGACCCTTGTAGCGGTCGTCCAAGAGGATCTCCCACGACTCGGCGCCACCGACGTTATCGAAGTTGATCTTGTCGGCGTCGTAGGTGAGACACGAGAAACCCACGTCGAAGGGCACCATGTACTGTGCTCCGTCGACGATACCACCCGCCGAGATGGCCTCAGGAATACCGCTGTAGTCGGGGAGCAGCGATAGATCGACCGGCTGGATCAGTCCGCCCTCCTTCCACATCTGTACGTAGGAGATGCAGGGGTGAATGATATCCGGGCTGTAGCCCGAGGAGACCTTTGCCAGTGCCTGCGAGTCGTCCTCGAGGAAGGTGAACTTGAGCGGCGACTTGGTTCCGTACTCGCCATCGTTGTACTGGCTCCACATCCACGGAGCTCCGTCTGTCTCGGAATCGTCATAGCCGGCCCACGTGAAGATCTCGATTGTGCCATCCGGTTCCGAAGCAGGGTCGAACTTACCACCCGCAGCGGCCTCCTCGGCGGTGATACCTTCGGCCTGTGCGTCGGTTGCTGCAGCCGTTGTGGCCGGATCCGAACTCGAACCACCACAGGCCGCCAAGAACGCGGTCAGGCTGACGGCACCGGTCAGAGCAATAAAGCCCTTGCGGTCCATATGCTCACGCATCTGTATCCCTCTCGTTGTGATTTTCCGACGCTGAGGGCGCCGGGGTCTCTCCCATGTTCGAAATCGTGGGCACGTGGAACTCCCCCGTTCCGAACGACACTCTCCTAGTGGTCAGAGCATCCTAGCCTAAGGCTGCATCCGGTGAGGGCTGGGTATGCCCGGCCCTCGAATTCGACCGGCGATAGCCAGCCGAGGTAGCTGTGTGAGATTTCGTGGTGGGGGGCGGACGACACAACCGCGCGGATGTGATGTCCGCCCTCGAGCCTGAGATTTCGTGATGGGGGGCGGACGCCACAACCGCGCGGATGGGCGGACCCCACAACCGCGGGGTTTTGATGTCCGCCCCCCATCACGAAATCTGATCTTGCGCTCGAGCTACCTATGGACTAGTATTAGATACATGCTTGACCAAGAAACAAGGACATCTGCTGAACACCTGCTCGGGAGCCGCGCGCGCGTGGCGGCCATCAAGGCGCTGCTGATCTCGCCTTGCACGCTCTCCGAGCTCGCCCGCGCGGCCGGCTGCGCGAAGTCCGCGACGGCGATCGCGCTACGTCAGCTCGAGGCGGCGGGCGTGGTCGAGCGCACCGGCGACCGCTTCAGCATCGCCGCATCGCACCGCGACCTGATGGAGCAAATCGTGCGACTCGGACCGCGGCCCTCGCAGGAGGACATGTTCCGCGAGTACGTCGGTAAATGGATTGCATTGTCGAAGGACGGCGAGATCGTCGGGGTCGATGATGATCCGGAGGTGCTCGCCAAGCGCAATCGAGCCCGCGGCGTGCACGGCTATCGCTACATCCACGTCCGCGATCCAAACGAGCCCGTGATTCTCAGCGACGTCGTCTGGGGGCTCGACTAATGCGGCTCGCTTTCGGTCGGCTACCTGCGGATCCGAGTGGGACTCCGCGCCCCATGCTCGGTGTCGAAGTGCGCAGCGAGCAGTCCGTTCGCCTCCCCTGCCTGATCGACACCGGCTCGCTGCGCACCCGCATGCCCGCCTGGGTCGCCGAGGAACTGGACATCAAACTCGACGATGTCCCAAGTGAAAACATCGGACTGGGTGGCTCGGTCACCTCCGCGCACGCAGTTGATGTCGCAATCACAACCGTGGCCGGCACGTTTCCGACAACCGTCTGGTTCTGCCGGGGCTGGCATTCCGACTTCGGACTACTCGGCCAAGAGGGCTTCCTCGAGCGCTACCGGCTCACGCTTGACGTCCACGAGGGCTGGTTTGCCCTCCAACCGCACTAGACAAGCGCGTCCGCGATCACGCGGTGCACGGCCGCGATGTCGGAGCCATCGAAGCCGCCCATCGCGTAGTGCCCCCACGCTGAGCCCACGACATGCACCTCGACGTCGGGCAGCAGGCGCGCCTGCTCGACGACCTCCTCCGGTGGGAACAAGCGATCGCCCGCGAGGGCGATGACATCGGTGCGGCAGGTGACCCGCGCCAGCGCATCAGCGAGGTCGCCACCATCCGAGACATCGGCGCCGTGCCAGCGCTCGATCTGACAGAGCAGGTTGTTGGCGTCTTGGCTGCCGTAATCGGCCTCGAAGATCTCGCGGATAAACGTCTCGTGGTCGGCGACACCGGCCTCGGCGATGCGGTGCGGCAGAAACGCCTCGTGCGTCGCCCCAAGAATGCTCATCAGGCGCGCATGGCGATGACGCCCTTCGAGCGCCTCGTCCTCAACGCGCCAGCCGGGACCGCCGACGATCGCCTCGCCAAGCGACTGCGCGACGATGCGGCCGTACGGGGTGGTCCGACCCGTGACCGCGATCAGCACGAGGCGCTGGACCATTTCCGGATAGGTGACGGCGAAGCGGAGCGCCTGCTGCGCACCCATCGAGAACCCCGCAACAAGGCGCAGCGTGTGCACGCCGAGGTGATCGAGCAGCGCCTTCTGGGCCGTGACATCGTCGGCCGTCGCGAGCAGCGGAAAGGCTGCGCCGCACTGGTCGGGATGCGCGTTTGTTGGCGATGTCGACACACCGGCACCGAGCATCGCGGGCATGATCACCGCGCACGCGTCGGCATCGATCGGACCGTCGGGAGCGAGGAATCCGCTGATCGAGTCCATGCTGCCTGAGTACATGTGCGGCAGCAGGATCGCCTCGCCGTTCTTGATCTCGCCATGGATGCGATAGGTGATCTGCGCGTTCTTGAGGACACCCCCGCGTGCGAGCGGCAGATCGTCGAGGGGCAGCGAGGACTCGATGAAGCTCATACGCGGCACGATAGGCGAGGCGGGACGGCGCGTCGACGTGCGATCGGGGCCAATTCGGTGCAGACCGGTACGGCCGCAGCGCTCGCGCATGACCTTGTATCCGCTATTGAATACACCTATGCTGAACATTATGGCCCTGAAGCCCCCAACAACAACCGTCCGCGTCTACCCCGAGACCCGCGCCGAGATTGCGCGCCTCGCCGAAGCCGAGGGCAAGACCGCCGCCGAATATCTACGTGTGCTCGTGGCACGAGCCGGTGGGAAAGCGATGCTCGCACAGGCGAACGAGTGGTACGCCGCCCACCCCGGCGAAGGCGCGCGCGATGCCGAGCTGTTCGCTGGCACGCTCATGGATGGCCTCGAAGACGATCCCTACCCGCTCGATGCGCATGACATCCCCCCACGCGCTTCGAGGTGAGATCTGGCTGGCCGAGCTTGACCACGGCCGCGGGCATGAGCAGCAGGGCACCCGCCCCGTCCTCGTGATCAGTGACGACGCCTTCAGTTCGGGACCAAGCGACATGGCGGTGGTTGCACCGCTAACACGAACAGCCCGTGGAAACTGGCTCCACGTCGAGGTGCCGGCAGGCGAAGGCGGCATACGGTCAGACTCAGTCGTCCGCGCGGATCAGGTTCGGGCGATCTCGCGCACGCGACTCTTGCGGCGCTGGGGATCGATCGAGCCGCAAACGATGAGTTCCGTAGAACAGCGACTGCGCGTCCTGCTCGACCTCGTCGACTAGAGCGATTGAGAGGGGTGGGACCGCTCGGCCCCACCCGCCACGCCGCATCAGCCGATGCGGATCATCTTGCGGTTGACGAACTCCTCGGCGCCGAAGCGGCCGAGCTCGCGGCCGAAACCAGAGCGCTTGACACCGCCGAACGGCAGCTCCGGCGCATCGGCGCCGACGACGTTGATGAACACCATGCCGGCGTCGATCTGGTCGGCGACACGCAGCGCCTGCTCGGCGTCGGTCGTGAACAGGTACGAGCCAAGCCCGAACGGTGTGTCGTTTGCGAGTGTCACAGCCTCGGCCTCGTCGGCGACGCTGAACACGGTCGCGATCGGCCCGAAGAGCTCCTCGTGATAGACGTCGTTGCCAGGCTTCACGCCGGATAGGACGCCCGGCTTGAAGAAGTTGCCCTCGCGCTCGCCACCGACGAGCGTGGCGCCACCGGCGACCGCGCGCTTGAGCTGATCCTCGAGACGATCGGCAGCCAAGGTCGACGACAGCGGCCCCATCGCGCAACCCTCGGCGAACGGATCGCCCGGCTCGACGGCCTGAAAGGCCACGGTCAGCTTGCTCGAGAAATCGTCGAACAGATCGGCAGCAACGACGAAGCGCTTCGCCGCATTGCAGGCCTGCCCAGCGTTGTCGAGGCGCGACGCAGCGGCCGACTCGACGACGGCATCCAAGTCATTCGTCGACAGCAGGATGAACGGATCCGAGCCGCCGAGCTCGAGCACAACCTTCTTGAGGTTGCGGCCCGCGATCTCCGCGACGGCAGCACCCGCACGCTCGGAACCCGTCACCGACACGCCCTGGACGCGCGGATCAGCAATCACCGTGGCGATCTGGTCGTTCGAGGCATAGATATTGACGTAGGCACCCGCCGGAACGCCCGCGTCGATGTAGAGCTGCTGGAGTGCAGCAGCCGACTCGGGGCACTGCGGCGCGTGCTTGAGGAGCACCGTGTTGCCGATGATCAGATTCGGGCCGCCGAAGCGCGCGACCTGATAGTACGGAAAGTTCCACGGCATGATCCCGAGGATCACGCCAACGGAGCCGCGGCGGATGACCGCAGAGCCCTCGCCCGACGACAGCTCGACGGACTCGTCGGCCATGAACTTCTCGCCGTTGTCTGCGTAGTACTCGTAGATCGCCTGGCAGAAGTCGAGCTCGCCGAGCGCCTGCTCAGTCGGCTTGCCCATCTCGCGCACGATGATCGCGGCGAGCTCCTCGCGACGCTCGGCGTGCAACGCTCCGATCTTACGCACCAGCTCGGCACGCTCCTTGACGGTCGTCGAATGCGCCCAGCCGCGATGCGTCTCATCAGCAAGCTTGATCGCGGACACAAGATCCGCATCGCTGATCGTCGGGTACTCTGCGACCGTCTCACCAGTCGCCGGATTAATCACTGCGTAGTCGCTCATCTGCGTCCCCTCGTAAAGATCGCCCGCATGCTCGGGTCGTTGAATGTAAAAGCCTAGCGCCGAAAATGCAAAAGCCTAGCGCTGGAACGGAGAGAGAGGGATTCGAACCCTCGAGACACGTCAACCGCATCTACACCCTTAGCAGGGGTGCGCCTTCAACCACTCGGCCATCTCTCCAGCGCAAGCGAGGATACCAACGACCGGGAAACCACACCCCGGGTCGTGTCAGCCGCCGCTGAGCGTGCCATCAGTGCGACCAGCGCAACCGTTGCTGCTGCTCTTGGCGCGCCTTAACCGCGGGCTTGTCTCGACGTTCGCTAGCGTGACCACATGCCCGCGATCCATAATCCGGAAACCACGCGCCTCAAGCGCCGTGCCGCCTGGTTAAGCGTCGCCCTGACCGGCTCGAGCGTTGTCGTCAAGGGACTGATCGCAATCGCAACGGGGTCCTCCGCCGTACTGGCCGAGACCGCCCACTCGTTCTCCGACCTGCTGGCCGCCGTTATCGCGCTGATCGCCGTGCGTGCCGCCGACCGCCCTGCCGACCCGAGCCACCCGTTTGGTCACCAAAAACTCGAGCACGTCTCGGCGGTCATCGAAGGACTCTTGCTGATCCTCGTTGCCGGCTTTGTCGCTGTCCACGCAGCTCGCTCCTTCGGGGCACCCGTCGAGAACTCTGGCCTTGGCATCGTGGTGATGGTTGTTTCTGCCGGAGCGAGCTTCTTCGTCGCGCGCCGTATCTCGCGCGTCGCCAAGCAGTCGCACTCCGCTGCCCTCGAAGCAGATTCGGCCCACATCGCAGCCGACGTCTGGTCGAGTCTCGCCACGGCCGCTGCTCTCGGCATCGTCGCCATCACCGGCTGGGTCGAAGTCGATGCCATCTTCGCGATCGCAGTCTCGGGGTGGATCGCCGCAACGGGTGCTCGCCTCGCCCGCAATGGCGTGCGCGTCCTCATCGACGAGTCGGTGCCGCAGACCGACCTCGAGGCAATCCGCGAAGCACTCGACGAATCGCGTCCCGCAGGCGTGATCAGCTATCACCGACTGCGCGCTCGCCGCTCTGGCGCGACCCGTCACATCGATGTCCATGTCGTGGTCGACCCCGGCATGACCGTCAGCGAGGCGCACCGCATCACCGACCAGATCGAAGCATCCGTCGAGGCACGCCTGCCCTCCGCCGACGTGGTCGTGCACGTCGAGCCGGCCGGTTCCAAGCCCGAGCCAGACGCCATGATCGGTGCGGATTAGCGCTCCGATACTCCTCGATTGTGGATGCGTTAGGCAGCCCAGTCGAGAACGTCGCCGTTGTCCTGCTGGAACCAATGACGAATCGGCACCTGCGGATAACGGCCCGTAGGCTCGTCAATACGCAGATAATCGACTGGTAGATAATCCCGCAACGGCATCGCGCTCTCGAGCTCCGTATTCTTCTGACGCAACGCCAAATGCTCGGCGATGACATCTGTGAATACGGTCTGCACGTACTCTTCCGACACGAGATCCTCCTGCTCGCGCGCTCCGACGCAACAACTGTAACGAGGGGAGTCCCGGACATCAGGCTCCGCCCCGGCGTATGACAACCAGAGTGCGCCCGGCTAGAGTCCGAGACGTGCGAATTTTCGGCATCATCGTCGGTGTCTTGATCGCGCTGACCGGGCTCCCAATCCTCTTGGGTGGCATCGGCTTGGTCGCGTGGGTCGGCGATGGCTCCGGCATCAAGATCCCCCTCAAGGGTTTCAAAGCACCACCCAGCGCCGTGGCGATTATCTTGCCTGCATTCAGCATCAAGGCGACCGACTTGCCGTCGCAGGTCCGAGATGCGGCCCTGATCCTGCGCGTGACTCCCACCGCTGGGGACGGCCCGCTGTTTCTCGGCATCGCCCCCGCCACAGAAATCAACCGCTACCTTCGTAACGCCTCGACGGCGCGCCTCGAGACGTCGGGCACGCAAACCAACGGCGAGAATCAGCCGCCCGATCCGCAGCAGGCTCTGACGGATGGCGTCGACGTCGAGCTCGTGCTGGTACCAGGCAAACGCAAGTTTGTGCCTGCGCCAACGGCCCAGCAGTTCTGGACGCGCAGCGTGCTCGTCGACGGCTCGGGCGAGATCAGATTGACGCCCGACGATCTTTCGGGCAAGAACGCGCGCGCCGTCGTGATGCGGGCCGACGGCAAGCCGGGGATCGCGGCCGACGTCACCGCGCACTTCCGCGTGCCACTGCTCACGACGATCGGCTGGTACCTGCTGCTGATCGGTTTCGTCGTGATGGGCCTCGGGGTTGGACTGATCCTCCTGATTGTGCTGCAAAAGCCCAAGCAGCCAGACGATACGACGCCTGGCGACCCGATACTCACGCGTCCACCGATCGACCCGACGACGCCGACAGACACGACACTCGCGCCGCCACCGATCGACCCGAAGGCGCCTGCCGTCGACACCGCGTCGCCCGCAGCCGATGCATCACAACCAGCGGTGAATACCGCTCGCCCACCTGACGTCCCCGCAGACTGAGACTTTCGACTAACCTCCCCCATGGCCGTGCTAGGCGGGGAGTTTGCGGTTCCCTCGACCGGCAATCCGCTTTAGCCGGGCACAATCCCCTTCTTCGGGGATGACAAGGAGTACAGGGCACCGCCAGAAGCGTCGATGGTCAGGTCCCGCGCGATCGGTAATCTCGAACCGTGTCAGATCCGGAAGGAAGCAGCACTCAGAGAACTCGCCGGTGCGCCGCGGTTCAGCCTGATTGGAGTGACTGGTTGGTGAACAGCACAGCCCGGTCGTCAACAACGAAGGGTGCACGGCCACTATCAACCCCCGCGGGCGACCCGCCCGCGGGTGGCTGGTAGGCTCATGGGGTGTCCGCGCTTTACCGTCGATATCGCCCGCAGGATCTCGCCCACGTCGTTGGTCAGCGCCACGTCGTGCAGACGCTGACGAATGCGATTGAACACGACCAGGTTCGGCACGCGTACCTCTTTGCTGGGCCCCGCGGAACCGGCAAGACGTCGCTCGCGAAGATCCTCGGCAAGTCGCTCAACTGCCAGCAGGCCGGCGGTCCCACAACGACGCCGTGCCTCGCATGCGAGTCGTGCATCACGATCGGCAATGGCACCGCGCTCGACGTGCTCGAACTCGATGCCGCCTCGAATCGTGGCATCGATGACATCCGAGACATCCGCGATCGCGTCGCCCAACAGCCCGTGCTCGGCCGCTATCGCGTCTACATCCTGGACGAGGCGCACTCGCTGACGACCGACGCCGCGAATGCGCTCTTGAAGACGCTCGAAGAGCCACCACCACACGTCATCTTCATCCTCTGCACGACCGAGCCGCACCGTCTGCCCGACACCGTGCGTGGCCGGTGTCAATCATTCACGTTCCTGCGCCCCTCGCCCGACGAACTCATCGAGGCGCTCAGCCGCATCGTGCAGGCCGAGCAGATCAATGCCGACGACGATTGTCTGCGCCTGATCGCACGCCATGCTGGTGGCTCGTTTCGCGACGCGATCTCGTCGCTCGACCAACTCTCATCCGCTGGCAATGGTTCGATCGATACGCAGTCGGTCCAGGCAATCCTCGGCGTCGTCGACGATGAGGTACTGACCCAGCTGATCGACGCGATCAATGCGGGCGACGCCCGCCAAGCCTTGACCATGCTCGACGATCTCGTCGAGAGTGGCCAAGACCTGACGCGCCTGATCCGCGACCTGATCGACCGGCTGCGCCTCGTGCTGTTGACGCTCGAGCTCGGCGCGCCACCGCGCAGCGCCATGCTCGGCAGTGAACTCGAAGGCGTCGTCGCTCGCGCCGCCGGAGTAATGACGGAGGCTGCTGCGATCACCCTGATCGACGGGTTGCTTGCCGCCGAGCATTCGCTGCGCAGTGGTGGAGACGCCCGGCTCGCACTCGAGATCCTGCTGATCAAGGCCGCGCGACCGGCCAGTGACCGCTCGCTCGATGGCGCCTTGCGGCGGATCGAGGCGCTTGAAGGCGGCGCTCCCATGCTCGAGGGTGGCGCTCCCGCCCGAGCGGTGCCTGCACCACTGGCAGCCGCGCCAATTGACGAGCCCACGCCGCCGGCGCCTGTGGTCGAAGCACCGTCGACACCTAACGTCGAGGAGGCCCCACCATGGGACGAACCTCCCGTCGATCGGGTTCCCATCGAATCTGCGCCCGAGCCGTCAATCGAGATCACCCCCCTCGCAGCACTCCCGCCAGAACCTCTGCCTGTCGCCATCACGCCCGTCGAGCCGCTTGCGTCGGAGCCACCATCCAGCGCAGCACCCCACAAACCCGCCGGCGACCTCAGCCTTGGCACCGACGAGCTTCGCGATGTCTGGGAGACAGCGATCGGGCGGCTGACGCCAAAACTTCGCTCGATCCTCCAGACCGCTCGCCCCCTACGCATCGAGCGTGGCGCGCTGGTGATCGGCTTTCCCAGCGAGGCACAGTTCCAAAAGAACCAGGCCGATCGGGAGCAAAACCGCGCAGAGATCGCAGTGGCCGCATCGAGTGCGCTGGGCGCCGACGTCCGGATCGTGCTCGAGACGCTACCCGAGCCAGGCACACCACCGCCCGTCATGACCGCCACACCACACATCGATCCAACCGACGTCACTGACGAGGAGGTCGATCCGGCGACACGCGAGGAAGAGTTCGTCCGCAGCCTCGTGGAGACTTTGGATGCGAGCGAAGAGGAGATGACATGAACCAGCAAGCAATGATGAAGCAGCTCCAGAAGATGCAGGCCGAAATGGCGAAGGCGCAAGCCGAGCTCGCCGAGACGGAAGTCACGGGCCAGGCCGGCAACGGGCTCGTCACCGTCACCTGCACGGCAACAGGCGAATGGCGTGGCATCACGATCGATCCGAAGCTGATCGACCCGGACGATCCGGAGCTGCTGCAAGACCTCGTGCTGGCTGCGCTCAACGACGCCAAGGCGACCGCCGAGCAGACGCAGCAGGACCGTCTCGGACCACTGACATCCGGGCTCCCCGGGTTCTAGCCGCCCGTGCTGCCTCCCTCTGCCGAGGCGCTCGTCCGCGAGCTGACGCGCCTTCCTGGTATTGGTCGCCGGTCTGCCCAACGACTCGCGGTGCATCTGCTGCGCATACCCGAAGTCGATGCACTCAACCTCGCGCGCGTCATTGAGCACGCCCGCACGCACATCCACCCCTGCCCCGAGTGCTTCGGCTTCGCCGAGGATGGTCTCTGCCCGATCTGCCGCGACACGCACCGCGACGAGACTGTCATTTGCGTCGTTGAGGCCCCGCAAGACGTCGATCCGATCGAGCGTTCGGGCGCGTTTCGTGGTCGCTATCACGTGCTCGGTGGTGCGCTTTCGCCCCTCGACGGTGTCGATCCGGAGGATCTCACGATCGACCAGCTCGTGCGGCGTGTCCAGGCCGGCGGTATCACCGAGGTGATCCTCGCCACAAACCCGACGATGACGGGCGAGGCAACCGCCGCATACATTGCCGGCCTGCTGCGCGCCTACGCTAAAACCACGCGCCTCGCTAGTGGCCTACCGGTCGGTGGGGACCTCGAGTTTGCGGACGAGGTAACGCTTGGCCGCGCCCTCGATGGTCGACGCATCATCGAGGAGTAAGCCGCGCGCCGATAACCGCGCTCTGTAACCATGCGAGGCAACATGACTCCACGCCCTCAAGAGGATTTTGACACTGTCGTGATGAAGTTCGGCGGCTCGTCCGTCGCCGATGCTGACAAGATCAAGAACGTCGCACGCCGCATGGTTGCGATGCGCGAGCGTGGTCGACGCGTTGTCGGCACGGTCTCTGCGATGGGCAAGACGACGGATGGGCTGATCGACTTGGCTAATCAAGTCTCGCCGGCACCCGTCGGACGCGAAATGGACATGCTGCTCTCGACGGGCGAACGCATCTCCTGCGCACTTGTCGCGATGGCGATTGCGGATCTTGGCTACGAGGCCGTCTCCCTGACTGGCTCGCAGGCTGGCATCGAAACCGACGCAGCGCATACGAAGGCGAAAATCACGAATATTCGCGCCGACCGAGTTGTCGAGGCGCTCGACGACGGCAAGATCGTGCTCGTCGCTGGCTTCCAAGGCGTCTCACCAGAAACCAAGGATGTGACGACGCTCGGCCGTGGTGGCTCAGACGCCACGGCTGTCGCGCTCGCCGCCGCGCTCGGTGCTGCCTGCGAGATCTACTCTGATGTCGCCGGCGTGTTTACTGCCGATCCGCGCCTCGTGCCCGACGCGCGCAAGCAGCCGCGTATCTCGTATGACGAGATGCTCGAGATGTCGGCCTCGGGTGCCAAAGTTTTGATGCTCCGCTCGGTGGAGCTCGCTCGTAATCACGGCGTGCGTGTGCACGTTCGTTCGACCTTCTCAGACGAGGAGGGAACCTGGATTGGAGAGGAAGGCATGGAACAGGCAATCATTTCGGGTGTGACGCACAATGAAACGGAAGTCGTCTTCACGCTGACCGGCATTCCCGACGTTCCGGGTGCGGCTGCGACCGTGTTCGACGCTGTCGCGAAGCACGGCGTCAATGTCGATACGATTCTGCAGAACGTCGTCCATGGCGTGGCGGAGCTGTCGTTTTCCGTCCCCACGGAGGATGTCACGATCGCTCGGATTGCGATCGCCGAGGCCACCGAAGCTTTGGGGCCAATGACGGTCGAGGAGGATCACGAGCTCGGCAAAGTCAGCCTAATCGGTGCCGGCATGCGTTCGCATCCGGGTGTTGCCGCGAAGATGTTCCGCACGCTTGCCGATCTCGATATCAACCTGCGGATGATCACAACCTCGCCGATCAAGGCGTCGTGCATGATCGCCAAGAGCGAGATTCCGGCGGCCGTACGGGCTTTACACGCCGCGTTCGAGTTGGAGAAGGAGCCCGTCGAGGAAGAGGCTGTGCGTGGCTAAGGTCGCCATCCTTGGCGCCACGGGCGCCGTTGGTCGCACGATGCTGCAGGTGCTCGAGGAGCGCCAGTTGCCGATCGACGAGTTGGTCTTGCTGGCCTCTGAACGCAGCGCTGGCTCGACGGTCGTTTTTAAGGGCCAGGAGTTGACGGTCCAGGCGGTCTCCCCCGAGGGCTTCGAGGGCGTTGATGTCGCGATCTTCTCGGCCGGCGCGACGCGTTCGCGTGAGTGGGCGCCGATTGCGATGGCGGCGGGTGCTGTGGTGGTCGATAACTCGTCGGCCTTCCGCATGCAAGCGGATGTACCGCTGGTGGTGGCTGATGTAAATCCGCACGCGATTGCGGGCCATGCGGGTCTGATTGCGAACCCGAACTGCTCCACCATGCAATTGATGCCTGTGCTCCGCCCGGTGCGCGATGCCGTCGGTCTCGAGCGCATTACGGTGGCGACGTATCAGGCCGTGTCGGGCACCGGCCAGGCCGCGATTGATGCGCTCCTTGCCGAGGCCGCTGACGTGCTGGCTGGCAATCACGATCCGGAGCCGCGCGAGTATCCGAAGGCGATTGCATTTGACGTGTTGCCGGTGGCCGGATCGTTTTCGGGCGATCAGGGGTATACGGATGAGGAACTTAAGCTCGTGCACGAGTCGCGCAAGATCCTGGAGCTTCCGGATCTGCGCGTTTCGGTAATGTGCACGCGTGTGCCGGTGATTACGGGGCACTCGGAGGCTGTCTGGTTGGAGACGCGCGAGCCATTGTCTGCTGCCGCATTTCGGGCGATGATGGAGGCCGAAGCTGGGATTACGGTGCTGGATGATGCCGCTTCGATGACGTTTCCGACGGCGCGACAGGCGACGGGTCGCGAGGGTGTTTTCGTTGGCCGAATCCGCGAGGATCTCGGCTCGCCGAACGGCTTGGCGTGCTGGGTCGTCGGTGACAACTTGCGCAAGGGTGCCGCCAGTAATGCCGTCGACATCACAGAGTTGCTCCTCAAAAAGATCTAGCCACCGCCTAAACAAGGTGTCCACCAGTAGGACGATCATGTCGCCCGCAAGGAGGCACCAACGCCACGACGAGAGCGCAGGAGCTTCACCCCGGAGCTCAAGGCCCGAACCGTTGACTTGATCGAATCAAGCGACAAGCTCTGATCAATGCGTGGCCGAGGCTTGGTCGTGGCTTGACCAGCTCGAACCCTGCCCGCACCATGTCGCACACTCGGAGCGTGCGGGGGGATCCCCCCGCACGCTCCAAAGCCCCCCTTAGCCCGTGACTGGCTCCGGCCGATACCCGGTCTTCTTGAGCACCAGCGTCCTGGTCACGCTCTTGGCAGTGCCACCCGTCGGGGTAAAGGTGGTCACAAGGCGCACCGTGAGAGACTGCGTCTTATTCGCTGCGCGCGCCTCTGCCGTCAGGCGACAAATCATCGTCAGCTTCCCCGCCTTGGCAACAGTCTTGCGTGCTGTACACACAATCATCGTGCCGGCCTTCTTCGCCCTCTCGGCAGCGTTACGTGACGACGCCACGCGCGTGGTGCCCACCAGAACCACGTTGCCCGGCCCGGGAAGGTTCAACTGTGTGGTGATCGACTGGGCCGAGCCCTTCAGGAGTTTCATCGTGAAGGTATTCACCGGGGTTGCCGGGTCGGTTACCGCGGGGGTTGGCGCGGGTGCCACGCCGAAGGTGGCCGTCACCGAGGTTGCCGCACTGAGCGTCACGACGCAGGTACTCGATGTTCCGCTGCACCCACCACCACTCCAGCCGGTAAGCACAGAGCCCGAGGCAGCGGTCGCCGTCAGGGTGACGCTCGATCCAATGGCGAAATACGCGCCACACGTCGCGCCGCAGTTGATACCCGCGGGCTCGGAGGTGACCGAGCCAGTCCCTGAGCCATCTCTGGTGACACTCAGGCGCCAGCGGGTGCGCTCGCCCGTTGTCTGGATGATGGTT
>JBCKBR010000041.1:0-16572 GCA_038911065.1 Gaiellales bacterium
GATTACGTCACAGGTACGCCGCAAATGCGACGACGATTGGCAACGAGTGAGCCGCCCGGGTTTGGTGCGTACATTGGTATGCCCCGGGGGCGCAGTAACTCTCCGATGTAGCGAATGATATTCGCCCCATGTCCGAAATCTCCACAGCAGCCACACCCAAGTGCGACTCGCCGACTCGCCGAGTGTCTCCCACAGGTCGAGAGCGCGCCACAACGCCAGCACACTCGATGCCTTTCACTCCTCTGCGACATTGACGGCCAAGTAAACGGGGCATCCCGACCGCGACGGGACAGCTGGACCCTACTGAGCGCCACCACCATTCGTTGAGCCCTCCGACCGGTCGAGCACGGCGATCACATCCGCCTCAATCAACAGGCCCGGATAAATTAACCCCGCAACACGGATCGCCGTTGCCGCCGGACCCGGATGTTGCAGAAACTCCATCCGCACCCGGGTCATTTTCTCCCAGTACGGCGTCAGCTCATCGTCGGTGCCGTTGAACACGTAGTACGTGTTCAACTTGATGACATCGTTCCAGTCTGCGCCCGCCTCGCTCAGCACCTTTGTGATGTTCTGAAATACGTTGCGCGTCTGCAACTCGATGTCGCCGAGACCGATCACCTTTCCGTTCTCGTCACCAGAAATCTGCCCGCCGACGAACAACAGATTCTCGACCAACCATCCTTGCGAGAGCGGCACCGGAATGCTCCAGTCCCAGTGGTCCTTTGGCGCGATCCTCGTCTTGTTCATAACACTCCCTTGCGTTGGTTGAGTTGATTTACTTCAAGGTCATGTTTGCCGGGCCACCCTCGGCGGCCGTGCCGGCGTACCGGCCACCGCTCAGTGGCTGGACAATCACCACGCTCGAGCGCAAAACAATGACGGCGGTGCTAGTCGCCACCATTACGGCGCGCGACACCACAGCAGTGGGATCGACAATGCCCGCCGCAACACCGTCCACGTACCCTCCGTTTAGCGCATCGAATGCCAGCCGCTCGCCGCTCGCGCGAAGGTGGCCGACGATCTCGGACTCGTCCCAACCTCCGTTTCGTGCCAGCACTCGGGTCGGTTCCTCGACCGCTCTACGCATCAATTCGAAACCGGCGGACTGACTGTCACCGAGGCCATTCGCCGGAGACGCCTTCAAGGCAGCACCCGCCCGAATTAGTGCCGCTCCCCCTCCCGGCACGACCCCCGAGAATACGGCCTGTTTCACGGCCTGTAGAGCGTCGAGAGCACGACGATAGCGTTCTCGGCGCTCAACGTCAGTCGGAGCGCCAATACGCACCGACGCGAACCCCTGCCCGGCCAACTGCGCTCGCCTGCTCTCCAACTCGTCCCGTTCGTGCAGCGAACCAGCATCACGCGCTTCGGACGCAAGGGTCGCCACCCGCAGGCGCAGCTTCTGCGGATCGGCCCCGCCGTCGTGCACGGTCGTCGTGGCCCGGCCGACGACCACGCGGCCCGCCGTCCCCAAGTCCGGCCTGCCAGCCTTGCCGGACAATGCCAACCCTGCTTGGCCAAACACTTGGGCACCAGCGAACACCGCGAGATCCTCAAGCGCCTCGCCGAGCGTGAAACCGTGCCCCGGAGCGACCACTGGAATACAGATCACCCGCTTGTCGACGCTATTGATGGCGATCATAGCCAGCACATCAGGCGCGAAGCCGGCGGCCACGGCCAACAGTGGCCGGTCAGCCTCGGCGCAGATCGCGAGCACGCGCGCGAAAGCATGCACATCGTCGACATGGACTGAGCTGACGAACACCAGAGCGTTCTTCAAAACAGCCTCGCCGCCGCCTCGATCCGGAATTACATTGGAATCCAAATAACCACCTCGAAGCGAAAACGAGTCGTTGACATCGATGGTGACGCCGGTCTCGTATCCCCACTCCTCGAGCAGCACATTCTCACTTCCAACCAGCTGCACAGCCTCGGCGATAGCGGAGCCGATGGCAGGATCACCGGACGCCTGCCGGCCGACCGCCTCCAACTGAGCGGTGCTCGCCACAGGGCACGATCGAGCGGCAAGAAGCGCACACAATTGTTCGGCGGCCGCCTGCATCCCGCGCGCCACAGCAACAGGTTCGTAACCCGCATTGACAACCCGCAGTCCGCCGCGCACCATCGCGTCGGCCAGGATGATGGCGGTGGTGCTACCGTCGCCAGTCGTGCGCTTCGCCATCTTGCCGGCGTCGCGCGCTAGGAATACACCTTGGTTGCAATAGGGGTTCGACGTCAGAATTTCGCGTGCCACGGCGTAGCCGTCGTTACCTAGGACGGGAGCGCCAGCCTTGGTATCCATAGCCGATACGGAAATCTCTGGCGTGCCAAATCGGCTGTCCATCATGACGACCCGTCCATGCGGCCCCAGCGTTCCCGAGACGGCCCGGGCAACGAGGTTGATACCGTCGGCCAGGTCCGCCTGAGCGCGCGCTCCATATTTGATTCCGCGCGCCGGTCGCTGGGGCATGCCTAATCTCCGTTCGGTCGGTTGACACTCGGCGCGCAGACTCCGTGTAGCGCATGGTGTTCGAGATCGGCCCGGAACTTCTGGACCGCGGAGTACACGGGCAAGCGAGGCATGCCGATCAAGCCACAGATCCCGCCTTGGCCGTTTGCAAAATCGACAACCTCGGAAAGCTTGTCGATCAAAACAGCAGGCGCCCCACCCCTGATCTGACCGACGAGCTTCGCCAGCATGTTCGTCTCCATCCGGCAAGGCGGGCACTGGCCGCACTGCTCGCGAGCAAAAAGTTCACAGATCGCTAGCAGACGCTCTAGGACGCACTCGTCGTCGCCCATCACGCTAAAAACGGCGCAGCCGAGCGCCGATCCGAGATCACGGATCGACTCATAGTCAAGCGGGACGCCGAGTTCGCTGGCTGTCAGGAAGCCCGATGATGGTCCGCCTGGAAGCACGGCGCGGATCGGCCTCCCACTGCGCAACGGGCCGCCGTAGGTGGCCAACATCTCGCGAACGTTCGTCCCGAACTTCACCTCGTAAACACCAGGGCGTTCCAGCTCGTCTCCCAACGTACAGAGCAGCGTGCCCGGGCTCGAATCGGTCCCCAACCCGCGGTACCAGTCGGGCCCCTCCCGGAAGATCACAGCCAGCGTCGCCGCCGTCTCGACGTTTATCACCGCGGTTGGTCGCCGCCGCAGCCCCTCCGTGACCGGATAGGGCGGCCGCTTGGTGGGCAGAGCGCTACCGCCACCCAAGAACGCCAGCGCGGCGGTATCCTCCCCCGCGATGTAGGCAGCGGGCGCGACAGCGAGCCGCAACTCGATATCAACGGGAACGCTATCGTCGTCAGCGCTCCACTGGATGCAGCGAACACCGCCGGCGTCAGCGGCGACCGCGACACTCGCCGCCGCTGACGGGTAAAGCTCGCTGATGTAAAACACTACCTCTCGAGCGCCAACCAGCCGAGCGGCGATTAGCGCTCCTTCGACTACCAGCCCCGGGCACTGCTCTAGCAGCGCCCGGTCCTTGCCACTTCCGGGCTCGTCTTCGGCGCCGTTGATGACGACGTACTTCGATTCCGCCGGCGCCTCGGCGGCAAACCGAAGCTTTTTTCCCGTTGGAAAGCCAGCGCCGCCTCGACCTCGCAGACCCGAGCGTTCGACCCAGCTTAGCCCGTCCTCCACCGACAACGCCAAGGCAGCCTCCCAACCCACGTACGACAACGTGTCGTCCCGCCCGAACACCGGGCCGGCATACATCCGCGGTATCGTCGAAAGACTCATCGTGCCTTATCGTCGAGCAGTAGTTGCGTGTAGCAGCGAACGGCGCGATAGACGTCCGAAATCTCCACATGCTCGTCCTCGGTATGAGCAAGGCGTTCGTCTCCAGGTCCAAGGAACACGGTCACCAGACCCAACGACCCCAAGACAGAGGCATCAGTCACGTAGGGCAGCGAACGGATAATTGGCGCCTGCCCGAGGGCACGCTCAACTGAACGACCGACACGAACGACAAAATCGTCGGATTCCGTCACAGCGACGCACGGCGCGTCCCGGGTGACCCCCACCGTGCCGCCGCGGCAGCGGCGCTCGATCTCAGCGATCAGATCCGCATGCCGCATGCCCGACACCGTACGAATATCCAGCTCCACCGTGCATTCCGCCGGAACGATATTGCGAGCGACACCGCCACGAAGAATATTCAACGAAACGGACGGACGACCAAGCAATGGATCGTCGAAACCACCGATCAGGCTCCGCTCGAGCTCGTCGAATGGCATCAACCACCCGAGCGTCTCTAGGATCGCATTCTGCCCCCGTTCTGGCTGAGAACTATGCGCTGACACGCCGGTATTGGTCACCGTCAGCCACAGAGCACCCTTGTGGCTGACGCCAAGATCAAGCCTAGTCGGCTCGCCGATCACCATCTGCTCCAAGCCATCGAGCGCACCGATTGCCAGCAGCGCACTGGCGCCGGCAGAATCAACCTCTTCCGCCGTGGTGACGACCAGCGCGGCGCCATCGAGCGATGAAGCATCCGCTGCGGCGACATCCCGTAGCGCTACCGCCATCGCAGCTAGCGCAGCCTTCATGTCACACGAACCGCGACCGTGAAGTTCACTTCGTTCGATGGCGCCTGAAAGTGGCGGGCGCGTCCAACCCAGCTGATCGGCCGGGACGGTGTCAATGTGACCACACAGCGCCAGGCGCGCCGGTCCGGTGCCCCAGCGGACGACAAGGCCGGCGGCGACGCCGTCGTCCGAAAACAGCTCGCACGAAGTGCCGGCGGACGCGACAAACCGGCCCAATAACTCGAGCGCCTCAACATTGCCAGCATCATTTTGGCAGGTGTCGATACGAATCAACTGTTGGGCGAGGTCAACCGCATCGATCCCGCTCTGGTACGTGAGCAACGAAAGGTGGTCAGGCAGAGAGTTCATAACCGGTGGTTCTCGTTAGTCCTCAAACCAAGCCACCGCACGGATGGGAGACCCTGTGCCGTCCTTGAAATTGATTGGCAGGCCCATGAACATGAACCGCTTGCCCACCAGCAGGTCAAGGTTTGTCAGCACTTCGGTGTTCACGATCTCGTACTCGCCGCACACGATATGGCCGGAGAACTCGAGATCATCGCTGTGGTCGATCGCGAGTTGGTCGATGCCAATATTTACAACGCCGCGCTCAGCCAACCAAACAGCGCCCTCGCGATTAAGGCCGGTGTAAGTATCGACAAACTCCTTGGTGCCAAACGTGCGGTCGCCGTGGCCGGTATAGAGCAGCACGATGTCGCCCGGCCGGATCTCCTGACCACTCTTTACTAGAGCGTCCGCGAGCACTTCGGGGGTGAGCCAGTCGGGGTGCCGCACGTGTGTGACGTCAAGGCAAATCGCTGATCCGTAATAGAACTCGAGGGGCGTCTCGTCGATCGAGGGGCCGCCGGGGCGGTATTCGATCACGGCGTCAGTGTGTGTGCCCGTGTGCTCACTGAGCAGCCAGTTGTGCGCCTCAAAACCGACGCTGGTGCCCCACCGCTTCTTGAACGTCTCATGATCCTGGTTGACAAACATAAAGGGCAATTGGTGGCCTGGCCACAGCGGCATGCCCTGATGGATGTCGCGGGAGAGATCGATTACCTTCAGCGAACGCTTGAGTAACTGATTTCCCCCCTTCGGCGTCGCCCGCCTACCTGTTTCGCTTGCTCCGCTCATTTTTACTCCCTCAACTCAAACGTTTGACGAGCACAGATCAGAACGATCCCCATCCACCAGCGTCGAGGATGCTCAGGATGAAGGCGGATGTCGTACGATCCGCCGTTTCAAGCCGATTGAGGCGGGGGCCTCGCCCGGTCAGGTGCTCGACCAGCTCGGGAATGTCCGCCTCTTTGACCTCGCAGTACCAGGCGCGGTCGGGGTACACGATCATGTTCGGACCGATATCACAGCCACCAAAGCACGTGTATTCCTCCAATTCGACTTGGTCCCCATCCGGGTCCTCGTCAAGCCGCCGTTGAATCTCATCGGCGAGCTCGAGCGCTCCCCGCGCCCGGCAGTCGACGTTGTCACAGATAAAAAGTTTTTTTCCCTGATCCTCCATAACAGGTGCCACCTCAGGGGCGAAATTCGGCGTAAATGAGGCTATTCGTCTTGACGCCGTATTCCGACAACAACTTGTCACCTGCGAGCGCGGCGCCGTTGAAACTCACTGACACTGACACGGAGTCGGGCTCACCCGGCTCCTTGAACGCCTCCAGCACGGCCGCTCGGACCTCGGTCACCAAACTCGCAGGAGACACACTAGGCAGTGCCCGCGGTGGCAGCTCTTCCGTTACAACTGCGTAGATCATCCCTACGCCCCTGCTCGGTAGCCGTTGTGGCCGTTTGAGTGGTTGACCGCGAAGAGATCGCCACCCAGCCCGGGCTCGTTGATCCCGATCATCTTTAGGAAATCATCCGGGTCATCCGGCATGACGCCATCTAGCACAAGATCGACGATTGTCTTGGAGCCCTTGTACTTCTGCGGCTCGTTCATGAAGATTTCTCGACAGGGCGTCGAACAGAACCAATACGTACGCCCGTCCAGCTCAACAGGGCCCTGGATCATCGGGCCGTCCTTGTCCTGATGCAGGCAGGCAACTTGGCACAGATTGCAGACGGGCACGAGGCCAGCGTTAGAGACGTCCCGGCCTCCGCGCACGTCGTCCCAGAACCCGCCTACCAACTCCGGCCAATTCGGGTACTTCTCGGTCAACCACGCGCGGTCCTCGTCATCGGGCTGGAACATCTTGAACCAGAGCTGGTCCTTGCGCTGATAAAGGTACTTCCACACCACATGCGACAACTGGTCCATGTCGTCCAGCATGTACTGGAGATAGGCGGGCTCTTTGATGCCGTACGGGCCAAGGTCGGCGATCAGACCGCCGATGAAGTCGTCGACGAAGTACTTCTGGAACGCCTCCTTATACGACATGACTTTGTTCTTCGCAAAGTAGTCGAAGAAGATCGAACCACCCACGGCGTCGACGCGGTAGAGTCGCCACGTCCACTTGTCGAGCCAGCCTTGGATAATCGGCACGTTGCGCGAGTCCTCTTCGAGCAACGCACGCATCATCGCCTGACCGATCGCCATATGGCGGGTCTCGTCAGACTGGGTCGTCAATTGAAGCTGGGACCAGGCGTACTCATAGTTAGCCGCGCCGACGGCCGGCAAAGCGACAAAGTTCAGGTTAGTGAACCCGATCTCGAGCACCACATTGGCGGCGATGATCGCCTCAAAGGGATTCGCCGTGAGGATGTCCTCGAAACAATGCCGGCCGCTCTGGTAAAGCCAATGATTCTGAAATAGGGTCGCCCACCCGCTAAATCCAGGCAAATTGCGGTTGGCGTAACGCAGGTAGTGCGCGTAGTTCTGCGCGTGTCTTAGCTCGTCAATCGACTGGTACAGCGAGGCGGCGCGAAGAGCCGGCGCGGGCGCGTACCGCGCGATAGCCATATGGTCCTTGGCGGTCTCATACTCAGTCTGGCCTTGCCCGCAGGCAAAAAGCTTCATCCCCTCCAGCCAGGTGGCTTCTACACGCGACAGGTGGTCGTACCTCGCCGCGTGGTCGAAGACCATATGAAGGCTCTCCTCCTTCTTCTCCTGGACCTTGACGTAGTCCTTGTAGAAGAGGCGGAATGGGTCGTTGAACTTGTCCCAATCTTTGAAGTGCACCCCCTCCGCGTGCTCCGGCGGATACATTTCTTCCTTGGGGACGTAGCTCGGCTCCCAGCCGAGGTCACGCGTGAACTCCTTGTACTGGTCCTTGATGTTCTGCTGCGTGGCTTCCTCAACGCCCACGCAGCTTGGCTTGCTGCTCACGAAGATGCCGCCTTTCCGTCTTCTTCTTGTTTTTTGTCGCTTTCAATCCAGCTGAGCGTCACTCCGGACTCGTCCATTCGGACGATGTACCCAGCGTAATTCACGATCACTAACTGAAGTTCGCGAGTATCCCAAGGGCGCCCGAGTGCCTCGCTGACGTCGGCATACTCGAACTCGAGTCGGCCGGGGGCGGAGATATTCAGCTGACCCGGCAGCGCCTCGACCACGGCGTTCGGGGTGTTCAGAAGTACCGCATCCGCGATCGCGTCAGCGTCTTCGCCGCCAATCAATTCGAGCCGCGCCTGTGCCACAAAACCGAGGGGGGGCGTATCGGTGGTCACGGCGTGTCACTTCCCACGGCCGCCGACCGATCCTGTAAGACCGTGCCTGAGACTCCAGCCGAATCGAGCACGTCGGCTGTGAGGTTGCGCGCCTCCGTGAGCGCTAAGTTGAATATCTGCTCGTTCCCGACCACCGCAAAAACCGGGGCGAGCGCCGCCACCGACCGCAGCGCCAGCGGCGTCCAACTGTCAATCCACTCGACGGTAGTCGCGACGTTCACATCGGACTCCTCGTTCAGCATGGCCGCCAGCGCCGCCGCCCAACTCCAATGCCGCTCCTCATCTCCGTACACGGAATAGGCAAAATGCGGTAGAACGCTGTCGGAGTGGGCGTTACCGAGGTCGCTCAATGTGCGGTAAAGCACCCGCTGCAGGAGGGGCTCTAGCACAAGGTTGGTGGCTACCATAACCTCTCCCCAGTCGCTCAGCACGCAGACCCGTTCGAGATACTCGCGCAGTGGTTGGAACATTGGATCCTGGATCCACTGGACACGGTAGTCACCAAACCCGCCGTGCTCCGCATCCAGATCGTGCGTCCACTCGGCGATTCGTTGCGTGTGGCGCAACTCGTCGAATGCCTGCAGCATCGCGGGGTTCGCGATCAGACTCGAGATCGCAAACCGGCCAACGTATTGGTGCGCCATGCTAATGCCCCACTCAGCGAACCGCATCGGTGCGAAGAACATCCGAAGCGCCTCCACCCATTCGGGGTCAAGGTAGCGCACGGCGCGTTCCGCACGTGCCGCCGTGATGACAGCCTCCAGCGCCGCTTCGCTCTCAGACTGGAGCTCGAGATACGACCGGTACGTCAGCCGATTGGGGTCACGGTACGACTCCCAGCGGCTCGACTTCCACCGCGTCTTCGTTGGATCCCAGTACCCGAGCTTGTAGTGCTCGGGATAATGGTAGTTTGCCCCTTCGTTGGGTAAGTTTGGAAACTTCCCCCGGAACGTCTCGCCCCATTGGACGTACGCGGTGACCTCCTCATACACGTTGGGCCGAGGGCGCTGTCCTTCGAGATGCTCAAATGTCTTTCGGGCCATGGACTCTTAGACCTCGTATTTCTGACGGCACGCAGTGAGGGGTGGCGCTTCTAAAACTAGTGCAGACCGGGTGGGAATATGACCGCAATCCTCTTCGATACGATCCGTGGGTTGGCTTTCGAGCACACCCGGGGTCCCGGCGCCCACGACGGTCGATTTCGGCACATCAGCGACGAGCGGCCACACGTGCTTGACGGCAAGTACACGCACGCGTCGCTACCACGCGTACCGGGGTTCCGGCGGATGCTGCCAGCCGTGGTGCTCATGTATGGGACTCCGGGGAGATGCCGGCGTATTCGCGAGCGAAGCGAGCCATTTGAGAGCGGTCCGTGTGCTCGTACACTAGGTGTGCGACGTATGCTGGCGGCGTGGCGTTGACATTCTCAAACAGGCCGACACGGCTAGCGTGCGAGCCACACAACAGGTCCCAGACGAAACTGAAGAACTTGTTCTTCTCGCGCGCAGTGACACCGGTGCCGGGCAGGTAGGCATCCAACAGGGGACCGAACTCCGGGTGATCCCAGACCTTGTCGGGCCACCGCGAGATTAGAGCCTGTCCGCACAGGTCCTTCATCAAGTAGGTGATCCGTGGGTACTCTTTGATCGAATAAAGGCGACCCGCCGTGACGAGCGGCGGGTTCGGTACCTGCAAGCCGCACCGTTCGACGGATTCGTGAATCGTGGCCACCGTGTAAGCCCGCAGAGTCTGCGCGTACAGGGTGATTTCTGCAACTGCAGCCTGCACTCCCGGGATCTTGTTGGTGCCCAAGATCTCGGTGATTGCCTCGGCGACGCCGGCGAAGATCTCCGCGCGGAACCCAAGCCGCATCATGATCGACCACAACATGTAGGCGCCGCTCTCGTAGTACACGCCGAGTAGAGCCCGGTTGCGGACACTAAACACGAACTCGCTGGGGATGAAGACGTCGTCGAACACGTAGAACTGGTCGGTCTCCTCCCCCCTCGAGCTGACCGGATGATCGGTCGGGTTCACGTCCGCGGGAATGGTCGGTTCGCGGAGCAGTAGCGACAACCCGGGGCTGTTGACCGGAACGGCCGCCCAGATTGCCGCGTCGTCGCTAACGCCCTCACCCAGCACCGTCGATAGGGTGAGCATGTGACAGAGGGCGCCGATGCTGCCGGCCGACTTGGCACCGCGAACGACGATCCCATCGGGTCGATCCTCAACGATACGGAGCTGCCCGGCCTTCTCGCTGCGTGGCACCCGCCGGTCAGACTGCGGATCGACGATCAGGTCGGTGCTGAGCAAGTTGAGATCGCCCGACAACTTCACGTACTTGCGCATGTTCTCGGCGAACCCGGGGTTCTCAGCCTCAACGAGGTCGATGATGCCCAAGAAGCCCATTGACATCATCGGCCCATAGTCCGGGGGCCGTCCGTACATACCTAAGGTCTCAAGCGTGATCTGCTGGGTCGAATCACGCTTCGCCCACAAATGATCCTGAGTCGTGGGCACCTGCCAGCCGACCGCCCGTCGACCACCGTCCTCGTCGACATAGGTGAGGACGTCCCGTGTTGCGGGATCGAACTGCATGTCGAGCACGTGAGCGATTGTGTGAACGGCGCTCGTGGCGGGATGATTAGTAACGTCCTCAATTTCCTCGCCGGAAGAGCTAATCACCCGACGACCATCACGAAGGCTCTGCCGATACTGATCACCGGTCAAAAGGTGTGGATCGGCACTCCCATCCAAGGCAGCAACGACCCTGTCGATTCCCAAACGCCCCGTATTAGGCAAGCTAGTCATTCGTACTCACTTTGGTTGTTGTGCCGACCTGTCGCGCTCAAGTCCATCGGCTGAATCGTCCAGTCAGATAGGATCATCATCGACCGACGGTTAGACTTTCGTGGTGTCGAGAGTCGCCCCGGCCTGACGAGCAGGATGGTTACGCTCGGGGAATAGCAGTAGCATCACGCTGTAAATTACGCCTGAGATGACGGCCGCGCTGATGAAGCTAAGATCGATACCCTTGTATGCGTTCGCCCACGGGCCGACCCAGAGCGTCGTGTTAATAAACAAGATCCCAACGACTACCGCCGGCACGAACGCTACGAACGCCCGGATGTTGAAGCCGTATGTGTACCAGTACACGCCGCCGCTCTTACCGACGTTAAACAGTTGCAGATCGGCGACGTTGTAACGCGTGCGCGCATAGTAGAACCCAATCAGGCAGATGACCATCCACGGCGTGCAGACCACAATTAGGATCAGCAGGAACGCAGATACCGTGTCAAATGCATTCCAGACCAACGCGCCCAAATAGACCAGCACGACGGAGCAGGCGCTAATCACTAGGGTCGCTGGCACCCGCTTTAGGCGCGGGATCAGCGACGAAGTATCGAGGCCCGTGCCGTACAGACAAAGCGAGCCCTGAGCGAGGCTTCCGAACAAACCGATCGCCATCAGGAAGGGTACGTACCAGCCTGGCGATTCGGCGACGAGGCCGTCAATAAAGAGCAGTGACGGATCCATCATGGTCGTCATGTAGGAGGCCCAGACCAGCGCCACCCAGAGGCCGATGAACATCCCCAACGCGCCTAAGATCGCGATCCTCTGGTTACTCCACTTCTGGGGCGAAATGTATCTCGCGTAGTCGTTTGCGAACGGCGTGTAACTGATCGGTAGCGACGCTGCTATGACCACCACCAGCACCCACGTGGGCCAAAAGTCGCCCAACAAGTAAACGCCGCCGATATAGCTCGCGTCGAAGTCGCCCAGTTTGGCGAAAAACCCGACAGCCAACAGGATGCCGACCACCGGGATGACGATCTTCTGCGCCGCCACAACGCTGGCGTGCCCATAGATCGCTAGGATAATCACGATCGCACTGATGACCCCGTACATGAGCCCGCGCGCGAGGTCACCGTCGGGTGTGCCGAACAGGCGATGACCTCCGGCCACTAGGGCGTCGCCGCCGGTCCAGATAGTCAGCGCAGCAAAGCCCATGGCGATAAAGAGGGCCTGCAGAGAACCGACGGTCCGGCCCAGCAGACCGAAGTGCCCGCCTGACGTGACCGCGCTGTTGGTGCCGCTGCGCGGCCCGAGTAGCAAGAACAGCCCGAACGGGATGCACCCGACGATCAGGCCGACCGTGATCGCCGAGACAGCACTCCACCAGCCGAGCCCGAAAACAATCGGGAGCCAGCCAAGCACGATGATGCCGAAGCACAACTGTGCGCCGATCCACACATAGAAAAGGTTGTTTGGAGTGGAGTGCCGATCGTCGTCCGGAATGTAATCAATACCGTGCGTCTCGATCTCGCCGACACCGGCGAAGGCGGAAGTATCTCGTTCAGAAGTGCTCATTGAATCGACCCCTTATTCGTAAGCCAGCGTTGATTAGGACAGGTCCCCTCGAAGCGCTACTGCCCGGATCGGGGACCCTGTGCCCGCTCGGATATTCAGTGGCAGCCCGAGAAAAAAGAAACGTGTTCCGGCAACCTTGTTGAGGTTCGTCAAACTTTCGGTATTGACGATTCCGTACTTCTTGCAGATCTGGTGCGCTGAGAATTGGAGATCGGTGCTCTTGTCGATTGACAGGTTGTCGGTGCCGATGTTGACGACGCCTGCCTTTGCGAGGAACTCCGCGCCCTCGCGGTCGAGACCCGGATATTCCTCGGCATACTTCAGAGTCGGAAAGACGGTGTCCCCATACCCGGTGTGCAGTAGAACGACGTCACCACGCTCGATCGAAAGGCCGCTGCGGTCAAGCGACTCGCGCAGCATCTCCTCCGTGATCCACTGGTCGGCGGTCAGCGGGGCGAGGTCAATGCAGAGCGCTGGGCCATACCAGTAGGACAGCGGCGACTCGTCGAGATGCGGGCCTGACTCGTCGTACTCGAACACCGCGTCGGTATGGGTACCGCAGTGCTCGCTGATCAACAGGTTGTGCGCCTCAAAACCGCAACTCGTCTTCCAGATTTCCTTGAATTCTTCATGCGTCTGGTTGCGCATGATGAAGGTCTTCTGATGACCGAACCACTGCGGCATTCCCTCGTAGATGGGGCGAGTGAGGTCCACCACATCTACCCCGCGGTCGAGCAGATCACCTCCCATTAATGGAAGTCCCATCGGCTTGGGTACTGGCATTGTTCGTTCCTCCTCTTCGACCGCTTGTCAGTCCGTGATTACCGCGATGACTTCGACCTCGATCAGAAACCCTTCCGACATGAAGCCACCCACGCGCACGGCAGTCCCACACGGGCCGGGATCGGGCAGGTACTCCATGCGCACCTTGGTCATGCGCCTCCAAAACTCACCAGCATCTTCTTCCGTGCCGTCGAACACGTAATAGGTGTTGATCTTGACTACGTCCTGCCACGACGCGCCCGCCTCAGCTAGAACGCGCGTGAGATTCTCAAACGTGTTGCGCGTCTGAATCTCAATGTCGCCCCGGCCAATCACCTCACCGTTCTCATCGGCCGAGATCTGGCCGCCGACAAAGACGAGATCTCCGATCCGCCAGCCTTGGGAGAACGGAGTCGGCATGCTCCAGTTCCAGTGGCTCTCTGGCATCAGCCGGCGTTTCGGACCGAGACGCGCATTGACCATCCTCCCGGCGGCATGGCCATCCTCCGTGCCGGTGAAGCTTTTTAAACTGTCGTTCACTACGGCCTCTCCCACCTGCGATCAGCGATCCAGCCTCTGCATGACAACTATAAACATGTGCAGTAAGGTTTGTCAATAGTTTTTGAAACAATCTTTCCCAGAGTGTCGGCAGTTCCTGTGCGAAACTGTCGGAGGAGGGAATTGAGCAATGCGTCAAATACCACGCGAGCCCGAGCCTGATCGCTTTCGAGAGACACTGCTCTCGCGAGCGATCTCACCCGTCTCACGCACCAACGGGCGACGGCCTGCTGCCAAGTCGGAGAACCAATCCCTGGGGATCTACATCAAACAGACGGCCAGCATCGTTGGCGTCTCTCCGGCGCAAATCCGCGCCTGGGAGAACAGAGGACTCCTGACCCCGGCTAGGACGCCGTCCGGCTACCGCGTGTTTTCGCCGCAAGACATCGAACGCCTGCGCTACATCCGCGACCAAATCCTGCGGGACGGCCTAAATCCCGCCGGCGTGCGTCGGATGCTCAGCATCACGGACGCCAAGATCGGCAACAAGAGACCGCGATCAATGCCGGTCGGTGAGCGGATCCGCACACTGCGCCGCCGGAGCGGCCTCTCGCTCCGTGCGGTGGCGACGTTGACGGGACTTAGCCCGTCGTCGATCAGCGCCGTGGAACGTGGGCTGAGTTCGCCTACCGTCGGATCATTGCATCGGCTCGCCGTTGCATTTAAGACCACGATCCCGATTTTGATGGGTACACCCGAACCGCACCAGCGACTGGTAGTGCGACCGCACGAACGCACCCTTCTGTTTGGCGCCCCCGGCGTGGAGATGGAGAACCTCTACGACACTGAAACATTCCTACAATCGATGCTGATCACGATCGAGCCCGGGGCGGGTAGCCAAGAATCCTACTCCCACGAGGGCGAGGAGATGCTTTACGTGATCGAAGGCGAGATTGAGATGACGCTAGATGAGATCGACAATCATCGCATCCAAGCAGGAGACGCAATGACATTCCACAGCACGCGCCCACACCGCTGGACAAACCCCGGCGCCGTCACCGCCGTCATCGTTTGGGTCAATTCCCCGCCGACATTCTGAGTTGGAACCCGAAAGCCAAACGCCCGTTTCTTCGTCAACGATGGCGCGAAACTCCTAGCCCGGAAACCAGCCGATCTCCCAGATGTGACCCTCCGGATCGGCCGCGTAGAGAATGCGGGGACCGGATGCCTTGTCCTCGGCCGGGGCGATGATCGGCGCGCCGGCAGCTTGCATCCGGTGCATGTACATATCCACGTCCGCAGGCTCGGGCACCGCGATGGCAAGTGTGACCGGGCCGGGCAGGTCGCCGAACCGATCAAGGTGCGTCTCGTCCAGAAGCACATCCACCTTGATTATGTCCAAGAAGATGTTCTCCAACCGGAAGCGGGCAACGATGTCACTCTCGCTGACCTTCTCAAACCCAAACACGTCTTGGTAGAAGTCAACGGCCTGGCGAAAATTCGCGGCCCCGAGTGTCACGGCATCGATCCGTGCGGGGAAGAGGGACATCAGCGGACTCCATTCAGCGATGGGAAGTTGCCCCCGGACTGGCGGACAGGCAAAACTGGTGTGGACGTCACAATACTCAAGTGAGTGACCCGGGAGCGCCTGACCTCCAGTGGCCCTGGATGCGTGGTACCTGACGACACCACGGCCGCACGCGAACAATGCACTGGCCACCTCAACGAATCCAACCCCCCGCGACAGAATGTCTGACTAGGTAGATCGTGGCATCAATGTGGATCCCCTCGATGACGGCGACAAGCAGGCCCCGCAGCGATAACGCAGGCGCGACGATTCTCCTAGCGAGAATCTGCAATTCCGCGGTGGAGTCGAACCTCGTACCGGCACCGCCACGCGCGACGCAGAGGCCTAACTCCTTATTCATCTTATCCAGGTTCCGTAGGAAAGCATCGTGATCGTCACCGAAACCGGCGGTCCATATCGATGACCTATAGACGCGGAGTGGGCAACTGTATCACGATTTTTTTGGCTTGTTTTCTGAAAATATAGCGGATTCCCGGACCGCTACGATATCCCAACATCAGCTCACCCATAGTGGACCGGGCCATCGGCGCCGTGCAGCCCGGCGCGCCTCTAAAGATCTGTCCAAGCGCGCGCCGGCCGGAAGATGCGTGGCGCGCACGGGGTTGCCGAGGCGTCAACCTTTTGGCATGATCACGCCAAACGGTTCTTGCTTCAGCGCTTTCGTCAATGAGTTTTGGGATGAACCGTATGCGTGTGCTTTTTGCTGCTCTTCTCGTCGGTATCGTCTGTACGGTCGTGCCCGGGTCTGCGCTTGCGCCAGCGGGGAAACCTGGACCTCGCAGACAGCGGCGGCTAATAACAAATGAGTCTCAGTCACATACGGCAATGGCAGGTTCGTTGCCGTCTCTTCAGACGGCACTAATCCGGTGATGACCTCAGGCTGAAACTGAGTGCCCAGGCCGCGTGTGGCACGCCCGCAGCGTTGCTGATTATTCTCAGTGCCCACCCACATATCTGATGCAACGCGATAATCTGCTCCTACAACCGCCACGGACGTTTTGCGTGGATGCAACATGGCCATCAACGGCCTGTCACGCACTGCCTAAAGCCCGCCCGTTTGGAATGCCTGCCAATAACGGTACGCCGACGCGCGACCTGATCTCGCATCAGCTCGCCAGCCTGAACTGGCGCAGCACCATCCAGCACGAACTGGATGACACAACAACGATCCTCCCACGAAAATCGAATCCG
>JBCKBR010000042.1:0-15339 GCA_038911065.1 Gaiellales bacterium
GCGGCGCGCGACCACGACCGCTGCGGCCTCGCCCACACGGGCTGACGATGTAGTCAGGAACACCAACGAGATGCTATGGTTTTATAGTATTAACCACAGGAGGAGCTCCCGATGATGGACGGCTGGTACGGCGGAAACGGCATGGGCGGCGGATGGATCCTGATGACGGTGTTCTGGGTCGGCCTGTTCGCCGCGATCGTTTGGGCGGGAATGAGGCTCTTTGCCCGGCCAGACTCAAGCAATCGCTCCGACGCAGCACGCGAGCGGCCGGAGGAGATCCTCGACCGTCGCCTGGCAAGCGGAGAGATCGACGTCGACACCTACGACGCGCTACGCGACAAGCTTCGCGCCGCGCGCTGAAGGGGAGATGGGTTCAATGACAACCAAGCGCACTGCTGCTGTGGTGCTCGTCGCCGCCCTCGCCGCCCTTGTGGTGTCGGTGGCGTGGGGGCTGGAGCATGTCGCGCTCCGGCCCGGGCATGATGGGCTACTCCTCGAGCGGGGGAGGCGAGCCCGTCCGCGACCTGGCCGGTGCGAAGCGCCAGGCGCAGCGTTTCGCCGAGCGGTTCGATCTGCGCGTTGGCGAGGTGATGCAGTTCGAGAACAACTACTACGTTGAGCTCGTCGAGCCGGGCGGCGAGTTGGGAACGGAGGTTCTCGTCGACCCGACGACGGGGGCGGTCTCGATCGAGTACGGCCCCGCGATGATGTGGAACACCCGCTACGGGATGATGGGTGGCTCCGGAGCCGGCGCGATGATGAGCGGTGACTTCCGTGGCGACCCGACCTGGACTCCCTCGCCCGTGACCGCGCAGCCGAGCGTCTCAGCCCAGGAGGCGGAGGCGATCGCCGCTCGCTGGCTGGCCCGTGAACAGGGCACGCTTCGCGCCGGCAAGGCTGATGCATTCCCCGGCTACTACACGATCCACACGCTCGAGGGCGACCAGGTCGCGGGGATGCTGTCGGTGAACGCCTACACCGGGGCCGTCTGGTACCACTGGTGGCACGGACCGTTCCTCTCGATGACGGCGTAGACGGAGGAGACCTACGTGGGCGGGCCGGCGTCGGGCACGCGCGGACACGGGCGAGTCTAGTCCGCTCGCTCCTCAGCTCCCCGAGGTCGTCTGGATCAATCAACCCCAAGGAGAGGAGCTTGCTCGTAGCAGCTAGATCGACCGTGTCTGATGCGACTGGACGGGTTCCACTCAGTATTGGTACGTTAGGCGGTAGACGAATGGAGCGATATGAAAGTCCTTGAGGGATTGTCCGGGGGAGTGGAGCCCGGGAGTTCCGTTCCATTGGCAGAGCTGGGACTACCGGTAATTGGCACGAACGGAGTGCTGCTGGTCTTCTGGAAATCGACCTGACACGGTTGTCGGCAGGAGTCTCCTGCCGTCAGAAGACTCTATGAGCGCTTCGCCGGGGACGGGCTTGAGGTCGTCTACATCGGTGCGTTGGAAACCGAGGAAGCCTGTCGTGCTTGGACGGAGGAGTTCGCGCTCGAGTTCCCCGTGATCTCGGATGGTGATGGCGCGTTGTTCCGTGCCCTCACCAACGGCTGGGTTCCCTGGAGCATCCTGATCGGGCCGGACGGCAAAGTCATCTTCTCGGAGAACGAGTTCGACGAGTCGGGCTTCGCCAACGCCATCCAGCAGATGTACGAGCGCCCCTCCGTGGCGAAGCCGACCGCCCGTCGGCCGGTCGGGTCTGCTGGCTGCACCGTCGTCCTGGGCGGTGGCACCGGTGGGTTGGTGGCCGCACGCGAGCTCCGCGACCGTCTCCCCACCAGCCACCGCGTCGTCCTCGTCGACCGCGCCGCGGAGCACATGTACCAGCCGTCGCTGCTCTGGCAGATGGTGGGTGAGCGCCGTCTGAGCCAGTTCTGTCGGCCCCTCAGCCGACTGGAAAGCAAGGGCATCGAGTTCCGCAACACCGAAGTCGAGGCGTTGGACCTCGAAAACCGGGTTGTAGCCACCGCCTCTGGAAACCTCGACTACGACTCCCTCGTCGTCTCGCTGGGTGCCCAGCTCGCGCCGGAGATGGTCAGCGGGTTCGAGGAAATGGCCCACAACCTCTACACCCCGGACGGTTGCGAGCAGATCCACGCCGCGCTCGAGGATCTGACAGAGGGAGTAGTCGGGATCCTCATCACCGACATGCCGTTCAAGTGCCCCGCTGCCCCCTACGAAGCCGCGTTCCTCGCAGAGTCGTTCCTCCGCAGGAAGGGGATTCGTCGGAACGTTGAGATCCACCTCTTCACTCCAGAGCACACGCCGATGCCGGTCGCACCACCCGCACTCGGAGACGCGATCGCCGACATGCTGGCCGCGCGCGGCATCCACTACCACCCCTTGTTCACGTTCAAGGAACTTCGGCCCGAGACGCGCGAGGTCGTGTCCTCCGATGGGCGCTCGCACCGAGTTGACCTACTGATCGGCATCCCGCCCCATCAGGCGCCCGAGGTCGTGCGATCGTCTCCGCTGCTCGGTGTCTCCGGCTTCATCCACGTCGACCCGAGAACGCTGCAAACGGACTACGAGGACGTGTTCGCCATCGGCGACGTAGCGACGGTCAAGCTGCCCAACGGCAAGGCCCTTCCGAAGGCGGGCGTCTTCGCTCACTCCGAAGCGAAGGTGGTGGCGCAGCGGATCGCGGAGGGTGCCGATGGCAAGATGTCTACCGCCGCGTTCGACGGCCACGGCTACTGCTGGATCGAGCTTGGCGATGGCAGGGCCGGGTTCGCTGGCGGCGACTTCTATGCCGAACCCGACCCCCAGGTCAAGATGCGGCGACCTGGGCGTCCGTTCCACTGGGGAAAGGTGGCCTTCGAGAAATGGTGGCTGCACCACTGGTTCTAGACCTCGCACTCACTCACTGGCAACCGCGCCCGTTCTCCTTTCTGTCAGGGTGATGTGAGACATGCTTCGTCGTTCCGATCCGGTGTACGATCAGCAAGGAGGATGCTTCCTATGAATCGCACGTTGATCGCAGTTCGCCTCTTGCTCGATCGGAGGTCGTCATGGCGATAGAGGTGGAGGGGTTGGACGTCGAGCTGCTGCGCTCGGAGATCCAGCGCACCTACGCGGCGGTCTCGCGCGAGCCGGATCGCGACTTCATGTTCCCCACTGGCCGCGCCTGGGCGCAGGATCTCGGCTATCCCGCCGATCTGCTGGCGCGCGTCCCGGAGGCGTCTTGCGAGTCGTTCGCCGGCGTAGCGAACCCATTCGTGCTCGGCGCGCTCGGCGCCGGGGAAGATGTGCTGGACGTCGGCTGTGGCGCGGGCATGGACACGCTGATTGCTGCGCAAATGGTCGGCCCGACCGGCTCGGTGACCGGCCTCGACATGACCCCAGAGATGGCCGCGAAGGCGCGCCGATCAGTCGCCGAGCTGAAGCTCGGTACCGTCACGATCGTCGATGGCAGTGCCGAGCGAATGCCGTTCGCCGACGCGAGCTTCGATGTCGTGATCTCAAATGGGGTGATCGACCTGATCCCCGACAAGGACGCCGTCTTCTCCGAGATCATGCGCGTGCTGCGACCCGGCGGCCGCATCCAACTGGCTGACGTCACGATCCAACGGCCGGTGTCAGAGGAGGGACGACGAAACATCGACTTGTGGGCTGGTTGAATCGCAGGGGCTCTGCTGGAAGCAGAGTACGAGAGCTGCCTACTGCGCCACGGATTTACCGGCATCGAGACCGGTGATCTGATCGACACCTACGCCCGCTCGGTGTTCGAAGATACCCGCCAGAAGGCAGAGAAGTTTGGCGCTCGCGGTACGACGATCAAAGCCACCAAGCCATCGGCTACCTGAACTACACGATCCAACCGACACCGCGACTCCACCGAAAACCGCACGCGGTGCGGTCGCAGTAGTTCGTTCGCATACCGCCCCCCATCACGAAACCCGTCTCGGCCTCCGGTACTTCTGAACGGCTTGGGGATTACAGGTTGTACTCATAATCGTCGGCGACAAACGCCTCGACGAGCGCCTCATCGACCTCGTTGAGTGCGATGTGATCGGTCCAGACACGTGCCGGCTTCGGTAGCGCGTCTCGCGCGGGCCACTGGTCGGGCTGCCAGAGGCCCGACCGCATAAAGGCTTTGGCGCAGTGCTGGAAGGCCGTCTCGACGATCACGCCAATACCAAGCACGGCCGGCTTACCGCCCGTCTGGAGTCCTTCAAGCAACTCGGCGTCGCGCGTCACGCAGGCCTGGCCGCGCACGCGAAGCGTCTCGTTGCGACCGGGAATCACGAACAGGAGACCAACACTCCCGCCATTGACGATGCGGTGCAGCACGTCCGTCGTCTTGTTGCCGGCAGCGTCGGGAATGATCAAGCGGTGGTCGTCGAGCACACGCACAAAGCCGGCAGGGCCGCCACGCGGAGAGACATCGACACCCGTGCTGTCAGCGGCAGCGATCAGTACAAATGGGGCGTGCGCGATCAGTACGCGGCAGTGCTCGTCGAGTTGGTCAATGCATTTTTGCTGGACCGCATCGGCAGGCGGTCCGTAGACCGCTTCGAGCTCGTCGATGGTGGTGATCACGTTTGGGAAATCGCAGATCGCAGGCATCTGTCGAGTGTAGTGATCCTGGCCTGACCCCGGCGCCTCGTCGCGACGAGTTGTAGTCGCTTTAGTGATCGCGGATCTGCGAGCGCTGGCGCTCCATCAGGCTGCACCAATCCCAGCTCGCACCACCCAGCGCATCGACCTCGTCGAGCAGTTCGGCAATCTGAGCGGTAATCGGTAGCGTCTCGTCGATGCGCTGGGCCTCATCCAATACGAGCCCGATGTCCTTGCGCATCAGGGTCGTGGAGAAGCCGTAGTCGTACGTTGCGTCGATCATCAGTGCGGCGCGGTTCTGCATCATCCATGACGTCGAGGAGCCCGTCAGCATCACCTCGAGTACCTTGCGTGGATCGAGGCCAGCCGATTCGGCGAAGCTGAGGCCCTCAGCGAGCGCCTGACCGACGCCGAGGACGCAGATCTGGTTTGCCATCTTTGTCAGCTGGCCCGCACCGGCAGGCCCCATCAGGTTCGCGCGCGCTGCATAGGCTGCGACCACCTGCTCGGCTGTCACCCACGCGATCGGATCACCACCAGCCATCACAGCTAGCTTGCCATGCTCGGCGCCGACGGTACCCCCCGACACGGGCGCGTCGATAAAGAACCGTCCGTTTGTGGCCGCCTCCGTCGCGAGGGCGCGTGCGATCTCGGCCGACGTGGTGGAGTGGTCGATCCAGATCGCGCCTTCGGCGAGCGCGCCCTGCGCGGCGTCCCAGATCGCGCGCAGCTGCGGGTCGGCGGGCACCGACGAGCAGACAACCGCACAATCCTGCACGGCGTCGACGATCGAGTCGGCAGCACGACCATGGTGCTCCCCGACCCATCGCTGCGCGACAGCGGCGTCGATGTCGTAGACCGCGACCTCGTGTCCTGCCGTTGCGAGATGCCCGGCGAGATGCCAGCCCATGCGGCCGAGGCCGATGAAGGCGATCTTCATGCCGGCACTCCGGGCTTGCCGCGATCGGAGAGGGCAAAGCCTGTCGCGAGCCGCGCGTGCACGCGACCCGTGGTGGCCATCGCGAGGATCAGGACCAGCTCATCGGGTCGGGGAGCATCGGGGACGCCGACCTCAATCGCGTCGTAGTGGCTACCAACGTACGACCATTCGATGTGCGTCAGCGGGATGTCAATGCGCGCGCCGATCGCGCCGACCTTCTTTGTTGAGGGCACGATCGAGGTGCCACCGCCAAGCGCGGCGCGCATCCCGCCGCCACCGGGGATGTGCCACATCGCGCCGTGTTCGATCTCGCCCGCGCTGCCGACGATCGCGCCCTTGCCGTAGCCCTCGATGGCCTTCGGATCGCCGCCAAGGTGATCGATCAGGATCGCGCCGAGCTGCTCGCCGAGTGCCTTCAGTTCGTCCATCGCGGGGCTGAGGTCTTCGACGTAGGCGCCAACGTAGGGGTTGGTCACGACGGCCATCACGGCGCCCTTACGTGCCGGGTATTCGGGCTTCGGGCCGAAGTCGTGGTGGATCTCTTCGCTGTAGGTGGCGATCTTGCGGATCTCAAACAGGTTCATGCAGACTCCTCGTCATCCCGGCAGGTTAGTATGCGCTAGTCAAGCAGGATGTCGTGGACGGGGAGCAACATGGTCGCAAGTATTGGTAGCTGGTGCGCCCGCAACAAGTGGGTTGTCGTCGTCTTATGGATTCTGCTGTTGGCGGGGGTCACGATTGGCGGCAAGTTGGCGGGAGGAACGCTGAATGATTCGTTCACCGTCCCAGGCACCAGCTCCCAAGACGGCGCTGACATTGCCGCGAAGGCCTTCCCACAGACGAGTGGTCTACTGATGGGCCAAGTCGTCGTCTATGGCTCTGCGGGTGTGATGAAGTCCACGTCGTCGCAGAAGGTGATCGAGTCCGCCATCAAGGACGTCAAGACGCTGCCTGGCATGGCGACCGTCAGCGACCCGTTTACGCCGGCCGGTGGCGTGTCGGGCGACGCATCGACAGCGGTCATCAACATCGCCTACGACGTCTCGCCCGAGGACATCTCGGAGGCGACCTTCAAGCATCTTGAAGACGCGATGAGTCCGGTCGCTAAGACCGAGGGGCTGAAGGTCGCCTACTCGGGCACGCCCGCTGCGCAGGCGGGGAGCCCGCCGATCGAGATCTCGGAGACGCTTGGCCTGCTGGCGGCGGTGATCGTGCTGCTCGTCACCTTCATGGCCGTGCTGGCCATGGTCGCGCCGCTGATCAGTGCGATGGTGGGGCTGGTCCTCGGCATTGGGTTCATCACGCTGTCGTCGTCGGTCTTGTCGGTGTCATCGATCGCGCCGACCTTGGCAACGATGATTGGTCTCGGTGTTGGCATCGACTACGCCGTCTTTATCGTCAGCCGCCATCGCGAGATGCTGCGCACGGGCGCTGATGTACCAACCGCGTTACGGTCGGCGCTCGCGAGTTCGGGGCGGTCCGTCCTCGTCGCCGGGATGACCGTGACGGTGGCGCTGCTCGGATTGTTCGTCTCGGGCATCCCAACGGTCCGTATGCTCGGCATCGCCGCGGCGGTCGCGGTGGTGACGGCTGTGCTCGCGGCTTTGACGCTGCTGCCGGCGCTACTTGGCATCTTTGGTCGCCGGATCATGCGTCCGAGCGACCGCAAACTCCCGCCGCTCTCCGAGGCAGAGAATGCCGAGGTTACGCACGGCATGTGGGGTGCCTGGGCGCGCTTTGTTGGGTCGCACCCGGTGCCGTTCTTGGTGATCGGCGTGGCGATCATGGGAAGCTTGGCTATCCCAGTGCTATCGATGGACTTGGGGCAGGTCGATTCGGGCTCCGACCCGCCGGGTTCGACGACGCGCATTGCCTATGACCAGATGTCCCGCTCGTTCGGTGTGGGGATCAACGGGCCAGTGCAGCTGGTCCTGACCCCCTATGCGGACCAAGCTGGCGCGGAGCAGGTTGTCACGGCCCTCAAGAAGGACAAGGGCGTGGCCTCCGTCCAGGCTCCCGCGATCAACGCCAAGCAGAAGGTCACGATGATCCAACTGATTCCGACGACGTTGCCGACGTCGAATGGAACGGAGGAGTTGCTTCACCGCCTGCCAGGCGATGTGCAGGCGGTGACGGGCAAGAGCGTGACGGTCGACGTGACGGGAGTGACGGCCGGGATGTCGGATCTCTCGAGCCGCATCCTGCAGCGTCTGCCCTATCTGATTGGCGCGGTGCTGCTGCTCTCGTTTATCTTGTTGCTGATCGAGTTCCGCTCGCTGATGGTGCCGCTATCGGCCGCGGTGATGAACATCCTGTCGGTCGGCGCTGCATATGGCGTAATCGTCGCGGTGTTCCAGTGGGGTTGGGGCGGACATTTGATCGGCGTGCCCGAGCGGGTCGAGATCGTGGCGTATGTGCCGATGATGATGTTCGTGATTCTGTTCGGCCTCTCGATGGACTATGAGATCTTCTTGATCAGCCGTATTCGCGAGGCGCACCTGTCGGGCGCATCGACCCTGCAGAGCATCGAGGTGGGCCTCTCGCATACAGCGCGTGTGATCACGGCTGCGGCGCTGGTGATGATCACGGTCTTCCTCGCCTTCGTGCTGGTCGACAACGTTGTGATCAAGATGTTCGGCCTCGGCCTAGCCGTCGCCGTGCTCGTCGATTCGACAATCGTGCGGATGGTGCTGGTCCCCAGCACGATGGTGTTGCTCGGCCGGGCGAACTGGTGGTTGCCCGGTTGGCTCCGGCGAGTGCTGCCCGGCCACGACTAAAACTGCACCAAAGGACCCGTGTCCTTTGGTGCACTCGATAGGCCAGTAGCGGTGTGGCGTGGCGCACGAAGCGCCACGCCACTTCCGTTACGAGACGGCTGCGCGCCGAGCTTGGATCGCTTCGAGCATGCCCTCGTAGGCCTTCGCGAAGGAGGCCACACCCTCGTCCTCAAGCTCTTTCGTGACCACAGCAAAGTCGATGCCGGCTGCGGCGATCCCGGCCATCACCGCGCGAGCCTCATCGACGCCCTCCATGATGCGTGAGCCAGGATTGCCCAGCGTCCGAAAGGCCTCGAGCGTGGCATCCGGCACGGTGTTGACCGTATCGGGGCCGATCAGGTCGTCGACGTAGATCGTCGGCGAGTAGGCAGGGTTCTTGGTGCTGGTCGACGCCCACAGCGGACGTTGGCGCGCGCCACCGGCGGCCGCTAGCGGTTGCCATTCGGCGCCTTCGAAGACGCGCTGATAGACGTCGGCGTAGGCGATCTTGGCGTTTGCCACGGCGGTCTTGCCGAGCAGCGGCGAGCCCGCTGGCAGCATCGCATCGACCTTCGTGTCGATGCGCGACACGAAGAAGCTCGCAACCGACTGGATGCCGGCCAGCGACTCGCCCGCAGCATGGCGCTCCGCCATGCCTGCAACATAGGCCTCAGCGATCTCGCCGTACCGTTCCACAGAGAACAGCAGCGTGACGTTGATCGACAGTCCGTCACGTGTCAGTTGACGGAACGATTCGATCCCCTGCTTCGTACCCGGCACCTTGATCATCACGTTTGGACGATCGACGGCCGTGTGCAGTTCGTGGGCACGACGGATCGTGTTCGGTATATCGAACGCGAGGTCCGCCTCGACCTCAATCGAAACAAAACCATCAGCACCATTGGTGCGATCCGACACGGGACGCAGCACATCGCAGGCGGCCTGAATATCTTCGATCCAGAGCGGAGCAAAGGCCTCAGCAGCTGTGGCATCTGCAGGAACGGCCCGAATCGCGTCGTCGTACATACCCGACTCTTCGACGTTCTTGGCGAAGATCGACGGGTTCGAGGTACCACCCGTAACGCCGTCCTCGTCGATGATCTTCTGCAGGAGTCCCGTCTCCACCGCGGGTCGAGCCACGTTGTCGTACCAGACGCTCTGTCCGAACTGTCCAACTTCAAGCCACTTGCTCGCCACTATGTCCTCCACGTTTTCGTTACCTCGTAGTCTACGCAGAGTGCGTCGATGTGGGGTGCGTCGATGTGGCGAGGAGGAATCAGCGGATGGGACAGCCAATGACATACGAAGCGGTGGTGGTCGCGCTAGCGGAGCGTCCCGCGTGGGCGCTCGTCAATGGGCGCTTGGTGCGGGAGCACGCCTTCGGCTCGTGGGCTGCCGCGCATGCAGCGATCGCGTCGATTGCCGCACTGGCAGAGCGCCTTGACCATCACCCGGATTGGCAGCAGCGAGGCGGTACGCTGCGGATCGAATTGATGACACATCGACCCCGAGGCATCTCGCAGCTCGACTTCGAGCTTGCCACGGCGATCGATGCTGTGCTGCCCGAGGAGCCGACGTGCAGCGCGTAATCATTCTCGATCCGGCCTGGCCGATGGAGGGCGTCGACGAGGCACTCGCGGGTCTCGACGTGGTGGTTGAGAAGGCGGATCGAGCCGCGGGCAACGACGTGGTGGCGGTCCTGACGGCACCGGAGCAGTCGATTCCGCTCGACCTGCTGGAACACACGCCGAACGTCCGGTTGGTTGGCACGTGCTCCACCGGGTATGACAACGTGCCCGTGGCCGAGCTGACGGCGCAGGGAGTGACGTGTATTCACGTGGCGGGCTACTGCGATCAGGAGGTCGCCGAGCACGTCATCGCGCTGACTACGAATCTGCTGCGCGGTGTCGCCCAGCTCGACGGCTTTATGAGGGCTGGAGGCTGGTGGCCGTTCCCACGCGAGCCGCGCCGCATTGCAGGCAGCCGGCTCGGCATCATCGGCTTTGGACGCATCGGTCGACTGGTGGCGGCGCAGGGCAAGGCGCTGCAGATGGATGTTGTGGCTTTTGACGCGTTCGTACCGGAGCAGGTGATGCTCGAGCTCGGCGCCCTCAGCGTCGACCTCGACACGCTGCTCGAGACGAGCGATGTCGTGACGCTGCACGTGCCGCTACTCGACGATACGCGCCACCTGATCAACGCGCGGCGGCTCGCACAGATGCGCGATGACGCCTACCTCGTCAACTGCGCGCGCGCAGGCCTGATCGATCACGCGGCGCTCGGTGACGCGCTGCGGATGGGTGTCATCGCGGGCGCCGCCATCGACGTTTTCCCCGTCGAGCCACCACCGCCGGATGAGGTCGCGCTGGAATGGCCGAACCTGATCGTTCAGCCGCATTCGGCCTGGTACTCGCCGGCTGCGAGCCTCGCGCCCTATCATCGCCAGATTGCCGACCTTGCGCGCTTCCTTCGCGGTGAGGAGCCCGAGGGATTGATTCAACGACCGGGGAGTGTGTGATGCGCGTCGTAGTAATCGACGACACGTGGCCGCTCGATCGTGCCCGCGCGATCCTCGAGCCAGCCGGCGTGACCGTCGAGTTCAACCCTGATATATCGGGCGATGATGTGGTCGCGATCCTCACCTACCCGGGCGGAGCGGTGCGTGTCGACGTGTTGGAAAAGGCGCCAAACCTGCGCGTTGTTGGTACCTGCTCGACGGGCTTCGATCATCTCGACGTGGATGCGCTGGCAGAGCGTGGGGTGTGGTGCTGCCGCGTGACGCACTTCTGTGACGTCGAGGTAGTCGACCACACGATGGCGTTGATCTACGCGGTGCTACGCGGCGTTGTCATGCTCGATGGTTTGGTGCGCGAGGGCACGTGGTGGCCGTACCCGCGCGCCCCGCGCCCCGTGCGCGGCTCGCTACTGGGCGTGGTGGGGTTTGGCGCAATCGGACGTGGACTTGTCGAGACGGCAAGCGCCGTCGGCATGGAGGTGCTCGTGGCCTCTGCCCACGCGACGCCTGACGAGGTTGCTGTTGCAGGCGGGCGTCTCGTGCCGCTTGACGAATTGCTGTCGACCGTCGATGTGGTTTCGCTGATGACGTCGGTGACGGAGCAGACGCGCGGCATGTTCGACGCAGCCGCTCTCAACAAGATGCGCTCGGATGCGTACTTCGTCAATACGGCACGGGCTGCACTCGTCGACCATCAGGCGCTTGGTCAGGCGATCGCTAGCGGCCGTATTGCTGGGGCGGCACTTGATGTGCTGCCCGTCGAGCCTGCACCCCCAGGGGAACCCACGCTGGCGTGGCCGAACACGATTGTGCAGCCGCACGCTGCCTGGTATTCCGCAGAGTCGGATCGTCGCTCGTTCGATGACGCAGCCGAGGATGTCGCTCGCGTGCTGCGCGGGGAGGATCCCGTCAGCGGGATCCTCCGACCGCACTAGCATCTACGGCACCTGCAGTCCAGACTAGGAGTTGATCACTTCCGTCCCAGCGGCGATGTATTCCTTGTAAGGAGTTACCTGCGTCTGCGCCCACGCCATCGGTGGTTGCCAGAGCGCGGGGTCATTGAGCCCGAATGCGCCAATCAACGCCTGATCCTTGACCAACTCCATGACACCATTCTGCTGCGCAGCGGCGTACTGGTAGTTGTCGATCAGATCGGCTCCGGCCTGTGGCGTGTTCGTCGCAGCCATCGCCAGCATCGCCCGACCGGGGCGCTGCGACTGCGCATTCAAGACCATGCCGCAGGTCCACAGCAGCCGCCCTTCGACCGGCTGCATGTACTTGATGTTACGGCCCTTCATCTTCTTATGATTCTTGATATTCCAATACCCGTCAGGCCACGTCACCGTGATCAAGAGGTTGCCATTGACGAAGTCGTTGACGGTCTCGGTCTGCGACGTCCAATAGTTGCGCACGTTCTGCTTCATCTTGAGGGCGGTCTCCTTGGCGGCAGCGATTTCCTCGAGTGTGAGATGCATCGGATCCTTGGCGCCGCGGTTCGCAAGAGCAGCGTACGCAATCACCTCATCCGGCCCGTTGAACAGAGAAATCTGGCCCTTGTAGCGATCATCGAGAAGGATCTTCCACGACTCCTCGCCGCCCACTTGAGAGAAGTCGACGGCGTCCGCGTCGTACGTGAGCGACGTGAAGCCGACGTCGAACGGCATGTGGTAGTAGGCACCGTCGATCAGTCCCGACGACTTCAGCGCTTCGGGAACACCATCCCAATCAGGCAGCAACGAAACGTCGAGTGGCTGAATCAGCCCGCCTTCCTTCCATCTCAGAACGTAGCCGCCACAGGGATGGATGATGTCCGGGTTGTAGCCGGATGCAACCTTTGCAAGCGCCTGCGTGTCGTCGTTGAGGAATGTGAACTTGAGGGGCGACTTCGAGCCGTACTCGCCATCTTCGTATTGGCTCCACATCCACGGTGCGCCGTCGATCTCGGTATCGTCGTACCCGGCCCATGTGAAGATTTCGATCGCACCATCGGGTTCAGTGGCCGGATCGAATGCGACGGCTTGTGCCGACGAGGTGCCGTCTGCGGCAGCCTCAGTTGCCGTCTCGCCACCCGCATTGCTATTTGAGGAGGAGCCACCGCAGGCGGCCAAGAAGGCTGCCAAGCTGGTGGCGCCTGTCATCGCTAGAAAGCCTTTACGGTTGAGATAGGGGTTCGTCATTGTGCCAATCCTTTTGTTGATTGTGGGTTCATTTTTTGTTTTCAGATTCGGCGATCTTACTCGCGATGCGATCACGTGCCCGCGTCAGGGCGGTGCAATCACAATCACCACTCATATTTGCAGACAGCACGGCTATCATACGTGCCCGCTGCGCACCCGCGGTGTCCGCTCGTTGTGCGACTAAGACTGTCGATCCTGCTAACACGCCGCCGCAGATTAGTGCTGCAACGAGTGCGCGCATAGCTACTTGCCCACCAGTCGTCGATCAGCATATCGTCGAATCAATTCGGCACCGATTGCGATGGTAAAGCTCAGGACGATCATGATCGTGGCGACGGGGATCAGTGTCTGCGTTTTCTCAGCGAACTTCAGGCCCGAGTAGAGGTAGACCGGGTAGGTCGCTTGGTCCGCCGTCAGGAAGGACGCGATTACGACTTCGTCGATCGAGAAGACAAACGAGATCAGATACGCGGAGATAATCGACGGGAAGATCAGGGGCAGCAAGACGCGCCGGAAGGTTTGTAGGCCGGAGGCGCCAAGATCGTAGGCGGCCTCCTCGAGTCGCTTGTCGATGCTGGCGAGCCGAGGCAGCAGGATCAGTACGGCGAATGGTACAGCGATTACGACATGGGCGATCATCACGCGACTCAGGCCGAGGCCGATCGTTCCAGGGCCGCGTTGAAACAGAATCAGAAGGGCGACGGCGAGTACCACGGTTGGTACCACGAGTGGTAGCAGCAGCAGCGCGGACATAAATGAGCGCCCGCGAATGTTGCGGCGGGCCAACGGGTACGAGGCCATCAGTGCCAGTAGCGTCGCGAAGAACGCGGCCGCCGCCGCAACCTTAATGCTCGCCCACATAGCTTTGCGGATCTCCTCGGACTGATACGCGCGCTTATACCACTCGGTCGTTAGGCCATCGAGCGGGAAGGCGGCTACTGTCGAGTCGTTAAATGAGAAGACGATCAGCAGCACGGTTGGGAGGTAGAGCACGATCAGGAACAGTGCGAAGAACAGTGTCAGCAGGCGCTTGCCGTTCGGCGAGACGACGACGAAGGTCGAACTGTCGCGTGCCATCAGCTTCCACCGCCGGCGGCGCGCAAGAAGCGCGCGGTCGCGAATGTCAGTAGCAGCACCACGCCGAGCAGGAAGAGTGCCATGACGGAGCCAAACTGCCAGTTAAAGGCACCGCCGACAAACTGGTTCGCGAGTGATTGTCCGTACATCGTGCCGCTCGTGCCGCCGACGAGTGTGGGTGTGATGTACTCGCCGATCGATGGGATGAAGACGAAGAGGAAGGCGGCGACGATGCCAGGAGCAATGATCGGCAGGCTGATCTTGCGGAACGCCTGCAGGCGGGTGGCACCGAGGTCCATCGCGGCCTCGAGTAGGCGCCGATCGATCGTCTCGAACGAGAGAAAGATCGGTAGACAGATGAATGGCACCCACGCGTAGGTCAGCACGACAATCACCGTAAACTGGCTATAGATCAGAAAGGTCAGGGGGTCGTCAGCGTCGATCAGGCCGACGGCGGCGAGCGCCGAGTTGATCAGGCCCTGATCGCCAAGGATCACCTTCCACGCAAACACCCGCAAGAGATAAGACGTGAGGAAGGGTGCGATCACGATCAGGAGCCAGGTGTACTTCGACTTGCCGATGCAAAAGGCGAGGAAGTAGGCCACGGGAATCGCAATAATCACGGCGACAACGGACGATGTCATCGCCATCGTCACCGACTTGAAGAACAGGCGCAGGTACTGCCCATCCGACGAGAGTTCCATCAGACGTAAGAGGTTGTTACCGGCGGGGAATGTCAGGAATGGGACGAGCAGTAAGACGAAACTGATACCGACGATCCACGATCCGTATTCTCGGATACGTCCAGCTGATACGGCGAGTACCAGCAAAACGACGAAGACGATGCCGACGATGATGACCGGCACATTGAAGTCGATGCCGGGGATCTTGACGATCACATCGTTGCTCAGCAACTGACCCCACAACTCGGTGGTGAAAGCGTTGAGCTCGCCGTTGAGGGCTGCCAAGGCGTCGGTCGGCGCGAAGCGCTTAAGGGCGAGACTAAAGAGCACGATGTAGTAGAGCGGTGCGAGAAAGAACAGGCCCAGCAGAATCAGCATTGGCATCAGCAGGCCGTACGTCGACAGCGCTGTGCCGCCGTCGTGGCGTTGCTCGCGCCGCGAGCGTTGCTTGAGGGGGCGGACCTTGGTGGGTTCTTCTACTTCTGCCATGAGGAAATAAAAAAGCGTATGACGGGACCGGCACTCAGGCCGGTCCCGTCCACTCTGCTTAGGAGGCTTTGACCTCTTGTCCTGCGCTGACGAAGTCCTTGTAGTTCGGCAATGGAGCCTCGAACCATGCCATC
>JBCKBR010000043.1:0-15271 GCA_038911065.1 Gaiellales bacterium
CGCCTTCAACCGCTCGGCCACCTCTCCGCGCTGCTGGGTAGCCTAGCGTGGGCTCGATTCACAAGCGCCATGAAATACGTGTGTCGAATTATGCAATGAGCGGGTGGGCGCGATGACGTATTTGAGCGTGCGCATGTCGGCGCGATACCGATCATCCTGCTGTAGCGCATTGCGCTACAATGCGCTACATGGCTACTCCACTCAGCATCCGACTCAATGACGAGGCCTTGCAATGTCTCTTTTTTGAGGCTCAGCTCGAAGGCATTCGGCCGCGCACACTCGCGCAGCGCCTGATCGATGAGGGTCTGCGGATGCAGCGCCACCCGCGCGTCGGGTTTATGAATGGCGTCACGGGCCGCCGTGCGTACCTGCTTGGTACGGGCGTCGATCTCTGGGAATTGATCGACGTCCTGAAGGCCAGCGGTGGTGATTTGGCGGAAACCATGGAGTACACCGGGCGTTCTAAAGCTGATTTTGATGTCGCAATCGCGTATTACGGCGCGTATCCCAGCGAGATCGATGCCCGCATTGAGGCCAATCGGATTGCGGGCGAACGCGGCAAGGCGGAGTATCTGGCAGGGCTGGAGCGCGCTGCGGGTTGAAGTTTCTGCTCGATGCGATGATCACCGCAAAGCTGGGCGAAATGCTGGGTTCTCGCGGGGTTGAGGTCGAGGCGCTCGACGGCGTCACGGAGTTACTGGGGCTGTCAGACGACCGCGTATTGATCCGTGCCCGCGAACACGGCCAGGTGATTGTGACCCACAATCGTGGTGATTTTTGTCGGCTCGGGCGCGCCGCAATTGCGAGCGGCGAGGGGCACAACGGTCTCATTCTCCTCACCGGTCATATCGTCCGGATTGGTTGGCTCGCCGACCACCTTGAGCGCATCGCAACCGAGGCAAAACACGATGACGCCCTGCGCAATCAGGAGCTGTGGCTGTAGGTCAATCAGCGGGTCGTGAGGCGTCGTTTTGGGCGTTAGGGCGTGAATTAATACCGGTCCCGCAGTAGCCATGGTGGTGGGTTCTGGCTGCCGGCTTCAACGGCTCGGCCACCTCTCGCATGCGGAGGTGACTGTTCAGATGCCGAGCCCGTCCCAGTACGCCTTCGAGCGGCGCGCTTCGGAGATGCACTCCTCGAATGGTGGCCACTGATAGTCGGTAAACTCGATTTCCATCGAGACGGGCCCGGAGTAGCCTGCATCGTCGAGCGTGTGCAGGATGCTTGGAATGTCGATCTCGCCATCACCGAGCGGCGGAAAGTCGGCGACGCCTTTACCGCCCCGCTTGTCTTTCAGATGCACGTGGCCGAGATACGGCAGTGCGAGGACGATGTCTTCCTCCGGTATGGCATCGGTGTAATAGATGACGTTCCCGGGGTCGTAGTTGATGCCGACCCAAGGGTTGTCGATCTTGGCGAGAATCTCCAGCCCGATCGCAGCGGTCGGCAGCAGGTTGGAATCCGTCTCGATGCAGAGCCGAATGCCTGCGGCCTCGGCCTCCTCTGCGATCGCCCGTACGTTCGTAATGAACGCGTCGATCTGTTCGGGTGTCTCGGCGTCACCCGTGAAGGTATTGAGAACCTCGATACCGAGCTCCTTACCCGCCCGCAGCACGTTCGTCAGGCGTTGCCGACCAATTTCTAGGTGCAGCGGCGCATGCCCGCTCATCGAGATGCAACGCAAGCCGTACTGGTCGAGCAGGCGTTGGCAGTTGGCGATCTCGGCGGGGCCAATGTTGTCGGGGTCGAGGTGCTCGAGAAAATCTTTCACCGCACCAATTTCGACGTTCTCGAAACCGGCCTCAGACAAGCCCTGCAGCGCCTGTTCGAGCGTGTAGGGCAGGAAGATAATCGACGAACCAGTCTGGGTCCAAGCAGCCATCTGAGTCTCCTTTAGGGGGTTTCGCACCACTGCAGCACAGCCACAGCGAGTGCTTTGGCGGCGACCGTGATTTCGTCTACGAGCACAAACTCATTCATGCCATGCGCGATGCGCAACTCGCCCGGGCCGTACACAATCGACGGAATTCCCTCGCGCTGATAGAACGTCGAGTCGCACGCTGCCCCGAAATTCGACGGGTGGTCGGGCGTTGGGTCGGGTTGGTGTACGCCAGTCACCGCAGCGTGGGCCGCAACCATGGTTTGCGTAATCGGCGCGTCCCACGGCTGCTCATAGCCCGGCCACGATAGGTGCCACGTCAGTTCTGGCGGGTTGTCGCGCAGCCACGGATCGAGTTGCGCGGCGTGATGTACCTGAGTCGCGATCTGCGCCTTGACGTCCTCCGGATCGAGTGTCGGGCTATGCCATGCGACGTACTCCACTCGCGCTCGATCGGCGAGCGATGCGGGGAACGGCATGCCGGCATCCGCGTGCAGCACATTCGGGCCGATCGTAAACCAGCCGTGCGGAAATGCGGGGTGCCGCATCTCGACACCCCATTGTTGCTCCAACTGCTGCAAGGCCTGGATCAGTGGAATCACCTTTTCGACCGCGTTGACACCAATCGACGCGCCCGGACCACCAGGTCGCGTGGCGAGTGGCCGATTGCCGCAATGCGTTGCCTTGCCGATGATCGAGACGGTAAAGACGAGCGCGCTTGGTGCGACGGAGTTGATGCTGAGGGGAGTGGGAATCGACGAGGGCTCCGTCACGATCGCGGCATCCGTTCGATGCCCCGCGCGAATCACTGCCGACGTGCCGATGTCGTGCTCCATCATCTCCTCGCCGATCACCGAGTGGAGGTGCAGGTCGCCCTTCAACTGCACGCCACAATCCTCGAGTGCTTGTGCCACCGTCCACATCGCTGCGCCCGAGGCCTTCATGTCGGTCGAGCCGATGCCGTAGAGGCGGCCGTCGATGATCTGCGGGTCCCACGGGTCTCCTGTCACCCAGCCCTTCGGCTCGACGGGCGAGACCGTGTCGACGTGCGCGTTGAGGGCGAGTGAGCGACCACCACCCGAGCCGCGACGAATACCGACGAGGTTCGAGCGTTCGCGGTCCTCGGCGATTCGACTTGTTTCGAGGCCGGCACTGCGATAGCGCTCCTCGAGCAGATCGTTGACGCGCGTCTCGCCGCCAATCACGTCGCTGCGCTCAACGCCCGGCAGGCTTGGATTGCGCGAATCAATGTGCACCATGTCTTGGGCAAGGGCAGTCGTCTCCGCGGCTAGTTCGTCGATTCGATTGAGAACAGCTTCGCGAACCTGGCTCATGTGGTCTCCAATTCTGCAGTGCCGTGACTGTAGAACATGGCTGGCCTGAGGGCGAGCGGCAATCTGTCGTTCGCGGGCGGTGCTGCGTCGCTGAGCACAGATCTCGCGTGCTGTAGCAGATCTGCTACGGTAGTCACATGGCGACGATTCCTCAGCGCGAACTCCGCAACAACTGCTCCGATGTGCTCCGCCGCGCGGAGGCCGGTGAGGAGTTCGAGATTACCGTCGATGGGCGCCCGGTCGCGCGTCTCACCGGCATCGTTGGCAGGCAACGGTTTGTGCCGGTCGCGGATTTTCTTCGCCTGTTCGACACGCCTCAGCATCCGGGCTGGGAGTCCTTCAAGCGCGACGTCAGTGACGGAATCGACCACGGCGTTCACGATCCGTACGAGCGCCACGCATGAGGGCCTTGCTTGACACGTCGGTCGTGATCGACCCTCGGGGAGCAGATTTCGGCGGCGTAGACGCCATCGCGATATCGACGATTACACTCGCGGAACTCGGCGTTGGTGTCGTGCAGGCCGCCGATGACATGGAACGGGTCAAGCGCACGATCATCCTGCAGCGGGTGCGCGCCGCATTCGAGGAACTCGTGGTCGACGCTGCGGTGGCGGAGGCCTATGTCCTGGCAGCAACCGCGATGCATGCCGATGGGCGCAGCCCGCGGCCTCGCGCGTTCGATTTGCTGATCGCGGCCACCGCCATCGCACACGATTTGCCGCTCTTTACGCGCGACCTCAAAGATGTCGTGATGCTGCGCCACCTGATCGACCTTCGCCCGGTTCCTGCGCACGCCTGACTACCCGATGCTGCACGGCGGGTACACTCCCCCGCATGAGCGACCCAAAGCCGATGCGCACGCGCGGACCAATCGACCTGGCGGCCGTCGAGACGGCAGTGGGCGATCTATTGCGCGGACTCGGCTACGACCCCACTGACGAGTCCCTTGCCGAGACGCCGCGTCGCGTCGCGCGGATGTACGACGAGATCCTCACCGCCAAGCCGTTCGAATCGACGACGTTTCCCAATGATGGCGAGTACGACGAGCTCGTTGTGGTGCGTAACATCCCATTCCATTCGCTCTGCGAACACCACCTACTGCCGTTTACGGGTGTTGCCCACGTTGGCTACATTCCCGGGCCGCGCATCATCGGGCTCTCAAAGCTGGCTCGTGTGGTCGACATGTATTCGCGCGAGTTGCAGGTGCAGGAGCGTATGACGGCACAGATCGCCAACTGGCTGGAAGACACGCTCCAACCGCGCGGTGTTGGCATCGTGCTCGAAGCCGAGCACCTTTGCATGACGGTTCGGGGTGTGCGCGCCCCCGGCAGTCGCACAACCACGTCGTCGGTGCGCGGCCTGCTGCGGAACGACCCGCGTACACGCGCCGAGTTCTTGTCGCTCGTTGGCGCGTCCAGCGGCACGTAAGGCGTCGTGACCACGCGCAATGCCCGGCTCTGGTTGCTCGGCGCAGTCGTCGCTGACATCGCGTTGCGGCTGCGTTTCCTCAACGTCCCGCTGAGTGTTGACGAGGCGGGGTACGGCCAGGTCGCGCGACTCTGGAGTCGTGGTTTCGCCCTGTATGGCGAGACGGCTTGGGTCGATCGGCCACAGGGGCTCGTCGGCCTCTACCGGCTCGCGGTGTGGTTCGGCGACGAGTGGGCGATCCGTATGCTCGCACTCACCGCCGGCGTTGTGCTGGTGGTGGCGGTTGCGGCGATCGCCTGGACCATCGGCGGCCCGCGCGTGGGAATGTTGGCTGGCTGGCTGATTGCGCTGCTTGGCCCCGCCCCACACCTCGAAGGGTTTACTGCCAATGGCGAGTTGCTCGGTGGTGCCGTAGCGGCTGCCGCGATCGCGGTCGCGATTCGTTGGAGCGTGCGGCCACGCCTATGGATACTGCTCATTGCTGGCGTCGTGGCGGGGTGTGCACCGCTCGTCAAACAGTCCGCCTTCGATGGTGTCGTAGTCGCCGCCGCGCTCGTGCTCGTGATCGCCGTGCGCGAGCGTGCTTGGCGCGCTGGAGTCACTCGAATCTTGGTGCTGACGGTTGGCATCGCGATTCCTTGGGTGCTTGCGATGCTCTTAGCCGCGAGCGCTTCGCCGGGAGTCGGTGGCTGGTGGTACGCGATCTATGGGTATCGTGCGGGTACCGAATCGCTGCTGTCGGGCGACCTCGGTTTTCGCCTCCAACTGCTTGGCAAGTCGATTCTCCCGATGCTTGTCGACGGGGCACCATTGCTTGTCTTTGGCGTGGTTGGCTTTGTCGTATTGCGGCGCCAGCGCCAGTCGTTGGTTCCGCTGGTCTGGCTTGGCGCGTGCGCTGTGGGCTTCCTTGCCGGTGGTCTGTATCACCCGCACTACTGGGTACAGATGCTGCCGCCGCTCGCGATCTTCGCGGGCCTTGGGGCGGATCACGTCTGCGCCTGCTGGCCGCGACGTCGGGCCCTCGCCATGGCCGGTGTTGTGGTTGCGATTCCGCTGCTCGCATCGCTCCCCGTCTACTTCGCGTCAACGCCCGAGCTCGCGTCGGCGCGCTCCACGAATGATCCGCGTGTGATTTCGGCGAGACCCGTGGGTGCAGCCGTGGCAGCGGCGACGACGCCGACCGATCGCGTCCAGGTCTTGTGGGCGAACGCTGCGGTCTACTGGTATGCCGATCGCATTCCCGCCACGCGTTATCTCTGGTACCGCAACATCGAACGGATCCCGGGAGCGAGCGCGCACGTCGCTACGGTCTTTGCCGGCTCGAACCAGCCGGCAATCGCAGTCGAGTACCAGCCGGTAGACGCGCTCAACGCGGATGGGTCGATCCAGCAGGTACTCAATGCGCAGTATCAATCGTCCACGGTTGATGGCATTCGTATCTGGCAGCACCGCTGACGAGTGTCGTGCGAGCTGCTCAGGGACGGCATCATGTCGGTACTACGTCCGGACGGTGGAGGATCAGATGAGTTTGAGCGAGGATCGCGCAGTAATGCGGAGTCGAATCGGTACGTGGGGAGCATGGGTAGGAGCCTTGACGGCGGTGCCGGCGGCGATCGGCCGCCCAACGGCTGCGGCGGTCGAAGCTGCCGGTTACTCGTGCCTCTGGTATCCCGAGGGTATGGGTGTGCGCGAGTCGTTCTCGAACGGTGCCGTGCTGCTTGGCGCGACCGAGCGGATCCTCGTTGCGTCGGGTATCGCGAATGTCTGGGCGCGCGACGCGATCAGTTCGGCGAGTGCCTCCCGCACGCTCAACGACTCCTTCGACAATCGGTTCTTGCTGGGTCTCGGTGTGAGTCACCCACCGCAGGTCGACCCGCGCGGAGGTGCGACGTACCTTAAGCCGGTCGCGAAGATGCGCGAGTATTTGCAGCAGATCGAAGCGGGCGCGTTCAACACGCCAGGTGTTTCTGCGGATGCCGTGGCAGCACCGGTCCATACGATCATCGCCGCGCTCCGCCCCCCGATGCTCGAGGTCGCGCGAGACCTCTCGCTCGGAGCACACCCGTACCTCGTGCCCGTCGAGCACACCGTTCGGGCGCGCGAGATCATGGGTGCGGATCCGATTCTCGCTGTCGAGCATAAGGCGATTGTCGAGCCCGACCCGGCGAAAGCGCGCGAGCGTGCCCGTGCTGCGATTGGCTGGTACCTCGAGATCGACAACTATCGCAAGAACCTCTTGTGGATGGGCTTCACCGACGCGGACATCGGCAATGGTGGCTCGGATCGTCTGATCGACGCCCTCGTGGCACACGGTGACGCCGAGACGGTTGTCTCAAAGCTTCGCGAGCATCTTGCCGCGGGCGCCGACCATGTCGCAGTCCAAGCACTCGGCGACGAGTCGGACCCCACGGGTATCAAGATGCTCGAGCAGCTCGCGCCCCTGCTGAACTAAGTGACTAGACAAAGGGGTCAGGGGCGATTTCGTGATGGGGGCGGACGCCACAACCCCGCGGATGTGAGGTCCGCCCCCTAAAACCGGCTGTCAAGCGTGGTTGTGTGTAGGGGGGGCGGACCTCACATCCGCGGGGTTGTGGCGTCCGCCCCCACCACGAAATCCAGCCTTGCCTAGCAGCAGTGCTTGGGTTCCGACGGTGCCACGTCGATCCCCGGGCTGCGCGAGAAGAAGCCGTTTGGCTTGAGGTGAAAACCGGCTCGCTCGACCGGCATCACTGGCCAGTCCTCTAGCCGCGGAATGTGGTTCGTCCCAAACGTGTACCAGAGCACGACATCCTCGTTTTCGAGGGCACGGTCGGCGGCCGTCCACCGCGGTAGGCCATCAAGGCCTTCGTGCTGGTAGGGGTGGTCGCCGGCGGGGTAGAGTTCGTCCGCCTGTTGTGGTGTGACCCACAGTTGGTGATACATAAAGCGTGCTCGCTTGCCGATCACCGATTCGGGGTCTGCCATCGGCCACGTCACGCTGCTTGGCATCAGCTTGTAGCCGACCGGCTTGCCCGTGTGATTCGTCGTTGACGGGTTGACGACCTTCCAGTAGCGGTTCGCGTGCGGATCGATGTTGCGCTGCGCGACCGCTTCCGACGACAACACGGTTTCGCGTACGAAATACGCGTTGCCGGCAGGATTATCTGGCCCCATTGGGTGTGCTTGCGAATCGACCTCGATGACCGAGTTGTTCTCTCCATCAATATCGAGGTCGAGGCGCGCACAGAAAAGATGCTGATGGTACGGCGCGAGCAGCCCCTCGTCGAGCAGTGTCGCCGATGGATGCGCGGCGCCTGGCACGCCCGCGCGCGTCAGCAAGATGCCCGTCAGCTTGGCCTCAAACTCGATTGAGCCGTCCTGGTAGAAGTACCAGAAATAGCCGTATTCGTAGTTATCGATCGTGGCAATCGACGACGCAACGAAACGGCGACCACGGCGCACCTCGACATGCCCGTCGGTGTCGGTGTGCTTCCAAAGAATGCCGGTGTCTTCCTCATGCAGGCAGATGCCATTCTTGACGGTGTGTACCTCGCCGGCAGCATCCGCGATGGAGGTATCGAGATAGACGATCTCGCCGAGGCAGTCACAGCCGAGCGTCAGCGAGTTCGTGTAGTTGCCCAAGCCAAACTCGCCGGTGTCGAAGGCGGCTTTGCGTGCGGCACCATTGATGCCCACATCGCCGTACGGGATCACGAGCTCGGCAATCGACATGCGGTGTGCGATCTTGCGTTCCTGCCCGTTGTCGTCGAAGCGCACGTCGTGGATCACGAGACCCTCGCGTTGGCAGTGGCCGAGGCGAAAGCGCCAGCGCTCCCAGTTGATCTCCCACCCGTCGACGGTGAACGACGCGCCCTCGGGTTGGGTGATATCGAGTGCCTTCAGCTTGACGTTGCCACCCGTCTGGTGGAGGCGATACGGGCCGGGTGTCTGTGGTGTCGGGATGCCGTCGGTGTCTTCGACCTCGACAACCTCGGCGGTGTCGATTGCGACGATCGCATGCAGACCACCAATCGGATGCGCGTACTGGTTCGCATCCGGCGTAGGGCGGTGCCACATTGGTGTCCAGAACAGGCGCCGTCCATCGTCGAGATGTTCGGGCACATCAATGCCGAAGGGCCACGTCTCCATGTGCACCTGTGAGACGTCCTCGATGCCACGTCGCCGCAGGCCCTCGATCACACGTGGATCACTCTTCGCAGCCGCGATGCAGGCGATGGCTTCGGGCCCGAGCAATGCGGCTTTCTGGCCGGGTTGCGGGTCCCAGCGGCGCACGCTGCCATCGAGCCCGACGACGCTTTCGATCAGAAGTCCTTCGGCGCGATCCCAGACGGTGATGCGCGCAGCCCGGTCGATTGCGGCGCCTTGCTGCCACGCTGCGAGGACGGTCTTGCTGGGTTCGTCGAGCAGTGTGAAGACGAAGAGGTGCTGCGGTCCGAGCTGTTGCTCGCGGCGGAGAATTGCGATCGCGGTGGCGAGCTCGTCGGGGCTGAGGGGGTCTAGCGGGTGCGCGAGCATGCGCAGTAGCCTAGAAGATGATCACTTGGCGAGTGGCCTCGGTCGAGCGAATACGATCGAAGGCGACGTTGATGTCGTCGAGCGTGATGCGCTCAATCATCTGGTCGAGCATCAGGTCGCCCGATTCGAGCCAGCCGATAATCAGCGGCCAGTCGCGCTTTGGCAGGAAGGTGCCGTACCACGAGCCGGCGATTGTGCGCTCGCCCATGACGAGGTTGAGGCTGGCGACCTGCGATAGCTCCTCCTCTTTGACCATGCCAATCAGCGTGGTCTGTCCAGCGAGTCCTGTCATGCGGATCGCCTGGTCGATGGTGGGCAGGTAGCCGAGCGCCTCGAAGGCATGATCGACGCCGCCGGTTAGTTCGCGCACGGCCTCGACCGCATCGACCTCGCTGGCATTGACGACGTGTGTTGCGCCGAGTTCGCGTGCCAGAGCCAGCTTCGACGCATTCGTATCGACGGCGATGATCGTCGTCGCACCCGCGATGCGTGCGCCCTGGATGGCGCTGAGACCCACGCCACCACAACCGACGACGGCTGTTGTATCGCCCTTGCGGACCTTGGCGGTGTTGATCGCCGCGCAGACACCGGTTGTGACGGCGCAGCCAACGAGTGCGAGGTACTCCCACGGTAGGTCTGTCGTGACCTTGATCGCGGCGACTTCGGGCACGACGGAGTACTCGGAGAACGTCGAGGACGAGTAGTGGTGCACGACCTGCCCGTCGAGCGAGTAGCGGCTCGTGCCGTCGAGCAGAAAGCCAGATTCGTACGTGCCTTGCTCGGTGCAGAGCGCGGGCCGTTCGCGTTCGCACATGCGGCAGTGGCCACACGGAGCAACCCAAGCGAGCACGACACGGTCGCCGACGGCGAGCGTTGTCACTCCCGGACCGACTGCTTCGACGGTGCCGGCGCCTTCGTGCCCGAGCATTGATGGCAGGGGTACGCCATCTGTCCATTCGATGGTGTGGAGATCGGAGCGGCAGACGCCGCTGGCGCCCATCTTCACGAGCACTTCGCGTTCCTTCGGATCGGCGACGACGAGATCGTCGTGCACGATCAGTGGTGCGTTGAATTCGTGGAGGATGGCGGCGCGGCAGGTTCGCATGCGGAGAGCATGTCACAGGGCCGAGGGGTTGACGAGGAAAGCAGCGACCCCCTAGACTCTGAAATGTCAGTTAGATGGTCAGGCTGAACGCGTAAGCCGTATGCACCCCAACGAACACGCCCTCCACAACGCAGCATTCCTCTGGCGCAATCCCGACCCGCAGGCGTCGTACGACGCCGTCATTATCGGCGGCGGCCTCCACGGGCTCTCGACGGCGTACTACCTCGCGAAGAACCACGGCATGACGAACATCGCGGTCGTCGAGCGTGGCTGGATCGGCAATGGCAATGCAGTCCGCAACACCACGATTATCCGTTCGAACTACCTCTGGGATGAGTCGGCTGCGATGTACGAGCACGCTCTGAAGCTTTGGGGTGGTTGGTCGGAGGAACTCGACTACGACATCCTCTTCGACCCGCGTGGCGTGCTCAACCTTGCCCACAACCTTGGCGACGAACGCGAGAGCATCCGCCGCGTCAACGCCAACCGCCTCAACGGTGTTGATGCGGAGTGGCTCGATGCCGATGGCGTCAAAGAGTTCTGCCCGCTCGTCGACATCTCGCCCGATGCGCGCTACCCCGTGCTCGGCGCAACCCTGCAGCGCCGCGGCGGCATCGCGCGTCACGACGCCGTGATCTTCGCGCTCGGCCGCGCCTGTGACGCGCTCGGCGTGGACATCATTCAAGGCTGCGAAGTGACCGCGATCAATCAGGTCGATGGGCGGGTGACGGGCCTCAAGACGACGCGTGGCACCATCGCCGCTGGCAAGGTTGGGATCGTCGCCGCTGGGAGCACGTCACTACTCACCGCAATGGCGGGCTTCGAGGTGCCAATCCAGTCGCACCCACTACAGGCACTCGTGTCGGAGGTCTACGAGCAGGTCCTCAACTGCGTCGTGATGAGCAACGCCGTGCATGTCTACGTTTCGCAGGCGCACAAGGGCGAGCTTGTGATGGGTGCTGGCATTGACGCCTTCAATTCGTACGCGCAGCGTGGTTGTCTGCACGTCATCGAAGAGCAGATCAGCGCCAGCATGCAGCTCTTTCCAATGTTTAGTCGGGCCCGCGTGCTGCGCACCTGGGGCGGCATCGTCGATGTCTGTCCGGACGCCTCACCAATCGTTGGCCTGACACCCGTCGAGAATCTCTACATCAACTGCGGCTGGGGGACTGGTGGCTTCAAAGCCACGCCGGGCTCTGGCTGGGTGATGGCGCACACGATCGCAACGGGCGAGCCACACGCGCTCAACCGCCCCTTCTCGCTCGAGCGGTTCGAGACGGGCGAACTGATCGACGAGCACGGCGCAGCGGCGGTGGCGCACTAGCCATGTTTCAGATTCGCTGTCCCTACTGCGGCTCGCGCGACGAGCCCGAGTTCAAGTACGGCGGACAGGCACACGTCGCCTACCCGGCCGACCCTGAGGCCATGTCGGACGAGGACTGGGCGAAGTTTCTGTTCGTGCGCGACAACTCGCGTGGCCGGTATGCCGAGCGTTGGAACCATGCCGCCGGCTGTCGCCGCTGGTTCAACGTTGTGCGCGATACGGGCACGCACGAGATCGTCGGTTCGTACCCGACGGGCCAGCAACCAGAGGATGCGCAGTGAAGCGCCTCGCTGATCGTGGACGGATCGATCACGACCACAGCTTCGCGATTACCTATGACGATCGCGTGCTGACGGCGCACCCGGGCGATACGTTGGCAGCAGCGCTGCTGGCAAATGACGTGCGCGTGATCGGCACGAGTGTCTTGATGAACCGCCCGCGCGGCGTCGTGACCGACGGTGTCTCCGATCCCAACGCGTTTGCGCAGGTTGGTACCGGTAGTGCAACCGAACCGCTCGTGCGAGCGACGGAGGTTGAGGTCTATAGCGGTTTTGTGGCAACGAGCCGCATCCATCAGGGACTGCTGCCAACGGAGAGCGACACGGCGCGCTTCGAGAAGCGGTACGCGCATTGCGACGTACTCGTGGCGGGTGCTGGCCCGGCGGGCCTTTCTGCGGCGCTCGCGGCTGCTGATGCGGGCGCGCGTGTCATCCTCGTCGACGATCACGCGCATCTTGGCGGTGCACTGCTCGGCGAGCAGGAACTGTTCGACGACCAGCCCGCAACGCACTGGGTTAGGGGTGTCGAGCAGCGTCTACGCGCCAACCCCGACGTCACCATCCTCGCTCGAACGACGGTCTTCAACGTCGGCGATCAAGGTGCGATTGCACTGATGCAGCGGGTTTCGGAACACCTGCCCGAGTCGCAACGTGGCGCGCGTGCATTACGGCGGATGTGGCAAGTACGGGCGCGCCAGCTAGTGATTGCCACAGGGGCGACGGAGCGGCCACTGGTGTTCTCCGACAACGATCGCCCCGGCATCATGCTCGCCGGAGGCGTGCGTGGCTACCTGCATCGGTTTGGCATCGTGCCCGAGCAACTCGTGGTCTTTACCGCTACCGATGACGCCTATCGCACAGCGCTCGACCTCGCTGAGGCTGGTGTTCGTGTGGCAGCCATTGTTGATGTGCGGCCCGAGCCGACGGGCGCCCTCGTCGAACGTGCGCGACGGCTCGGTATGGAGGTGCATGCCAACGCCGTCGTTGTTGGTACCGAAGCGGATCTGGCTGGCGTGCTCACGGCGGTGCGGGTGGCAGCACGCGATGGCGGTCCAGAGCAGACGATCGCGTGCGACGTGCTTGCCGTCTCGGGTGGCTGGGATCCACTCTTCGATCTGCATCACTACCTTGGTGGCACGGCGCGCTGGGACGACACCCTGCTCGCATTCGTGCCGGATAGCGTCGTCGCTGGACAGCGTGTGACGGGCGCAGCTGCGGGTATCTTCGGCGCCACTGCCTGTCGGCGGGATGGGCACCTTGTGGGCCTGGTCGCTGCGCAGGCGACCGAGCACGGCACGGCGACGAGTGGTCTGTCCGCAGCGGACGTGGCCGATGTGATCGAGCAGCCGACTGCCGACCTTGTACGCGTCAACGCACCGGACGGTGACGAGACGTACAGCTTCGTCGACCTCCATCGCGATGTCACTGTCGCCGGTATCGAGCGCGCGCTGGCGTCGGGCATCAATCATGTCGAGCACCTCAAGCGCTACACGCTTGTTGGCACGGGCACCGAGCAGGGCCGCACTGCGCGTGTCAACGCGGGGCGCATACTCGCCACCCACTGCGGGCTTCCATTCGCCGACGTCGGCGTCTCGAATGCGCGTCCACTTGCACAGCCGATGGCATTTGGCGCGCTCGCCGGGCGCGCACTTGGCGATCGCTTCGACCCGGTCCGCACGACGGGTATCCACGCGTGGCATGTCGCGCACGGCGCGGTCTTCGAGGATGTTGGCCAGTGGAAACGCCCCTGGTTTTTCCCCCAAGGCAGCGAGGACATGGCGGCGGCGGTGCTGCGCGAGTGTGCAGCCGTGCGCGACGCCGTCGGCATGATGGACGCTTCGACGCTCGGCAAGATCGACCTCAAGGGTCGCGACGTTGGCGTCTTTCTCGATCGTCTCTACACCGGCACGATCAGCACGCTCAAGGTCGGGCGGGCGCGCTACGGCGTGATCTGCAAGGCCGATGGCATGGTGATGGACGATGGCGTCGTTTTGCGCATCGCGGACGATCACTTTATGGCCACAACGACGACCGGTGGAGCTGCGGGCGTGCTCGATTGGATGGAAGATTTTCTCCAGACCGAGTGGCCCGACCTTGACGTCTGGCTGACGAGCGTCACCGAGCAGTGGGCGACCGTCGCGGTCGTAGGGCCCAAGGCACGCGAGGTGATGGCCGTGCTCGCGCCCGACCTCGACGTCACTCAGGACAACTTCAAATTCATGCAAGTCGAGGACGCGATCGTGGCTGGCACGGCTGCGCGCGTGGCGCGCATCTCGTTCTCGGGCGAGTTGGCTTTCGAGATCAACGTGCCGACCACGTATGGGCTCGCGATCTGGGAGGCCGTGTTTGCGGCGGGGCAGCCGTTTGGCATCGCCCCGTACGGCACCGAAGCGATGCATGTTTTGCGTGCCGAGAAGGGCTATTTCATTGTCGGGCAGGAGACGGATGGCACGGTTACACCGCTCGATCTCGGGCTCGATTGGATGATCGCCGACAAGGAGTTTGTCGGCCGGCGTAGCCTGCGTCGCAGCGACATGCTGCGTGAAGATCGCAAGCAGCTGGTCGGCATCCTGCCGGTCGATCCCACGGAGCGTCTGCCTGAAGGCGCGCAGCTTGTTGAGAACGCCATGTTCGAGATTCCGGTGCCAATGATCGGACACGTCACGTCATCGTACGATTCGGCGGCACTCGGCCGTAGCTTCGGGCTCGCGCTGGTGCGCGGTGGCCGCAACCGCATCGGCGAGACGATCTACGCGCCATTGATTGATCGCACGGTCGCGGTCGAGATTGTCGATCCGGTCATCTTCGATCAAGCGGGGACGCGGCGCGATGGCTGAGCGCACAGCGCCACTGGTCGCCTTGGAGCGACGTATCGCCGCTGCGGCCTGCGACGGTGTGGTTTTGCAAGCAGTGCCGTTTTTGGTTCAGGTTGGCATTCGGCTCGATCCCGCGGGTCCCGCCGCCGGGCGTGTCGCTGCGGCGCTGGGCGTCGAGTTACCAACCGCAAATCGCGTCAGCGAGGCAATGGGTCGTCGCCTGCTCTGGCTCGGCCCGGACGAATGGCTGGTGGTCGCTGCCGATACTGATCAGCAGGCGCTCGTCACCACGCTCACCGAGGCGATCGGAACTGACGGATGCGTTGTCGATCTGTCTGCCAATCGCACGGGGCTCGAGTTGACGGGCCTCAAGGCTCGCGACGTGCTCGCGACGTGCTGCTCGCTCGACTTCCACCCGCGTGTCTTCGGCCCGGGGCAGTGCGCGCAGACGCTGATCCAGAAAGCCGGCGTCCTGATCGATCAACGCAGCGACGACACATACCTCTTGCTCGTGCGTCCCTCGTTCGCGGCCTATGTTGCAGAGTGGCTGATCGACGGCATGGCCGGCCTCGCTGCCGACTGAACAAAGGGG
>JBCKBR010000044.1:0-14661 GCA_038911065.1 Gaiellales bacterium
GATCGGGCCTGATGGTCACCCGCAGGTCACCGTCATCTGGCTTCACATCGAAGGCGACAAGGTTTTCTTCAACACGGCGGCCGGTCGCGCCAAGTACCGCAACATGATCGCCGATCCGCGCGTCACGGTGCTGCTGCTCGACCCGGAGAATGGCTATCGCTACGCCGAGTTGCGTGGCACCGTCGAGGTGACGGAAACGGGTGGAGACCAAGGTATCGACGATCTCGCGATGAAGTACCTTGGCACGCCGTATCCGTTCCGTCGCGAAGGCGAGACGCGCGTGCAGGTCTGGATGGACGTCAACTCCGAACACTGGCAGGGCTGAACAATGCGACCGATTCGAATTGGTTACCAGGCGCGACCGCAGCATGGCTCGTACGCAGCGATGCGCGAGTCGTGGCTCGCGGCAGAGGAGATGGGCGCGGATGCCATCTACAACTGGGATCACTTCTACCCGCTCTATGACGACCCGGATGGTCTCCACTTCGAGTGTTGGACGACGATCGCTGCGCTGGCGGAGGCCACGACCCGCGTTGAGGTCGGGGCGCTCGTCACGTGCATGTCGTATCGCAACCCGAACCTGCTCGCCGACATGGCGCGCACCGTCGATCACATCTCGAATGGGCGCCTGACGCTTGGCATCGGCTCTGGCTGGTTCGAGAAGGACTACACCGAGTTCGGCTACGAGTTCGGTACAGCGATTACCCGCCTGCACGCCTTCCGCGATGCGATCCCGGTGATCAAGGAGCGCTTGGCGATCGGCAATCCGCCGCCGGTGCGCGGCACAATCCCGATCATGATCGGCGGCGGTGGCGAGAAGGTCATGCTCAAGCTCGTCGCCCAGCACGCCGATATCTGGCACGGCTTCGGCACGCCGGATGAGATCCGCCACAAGTGCGAGGTGCTCGACATGCATTGCGCCACTGTTGGCCGCAATCCCGCCGACATCGAGCGCAGCATCATGCTTAACGCCGATGAGGTCCCGAGCGATGCGGCCGAGCTCGACGCGAAGCTGCAGGAGTTTATCGCGGCTGGCGCCACGTTCTTTATCTACGGCGCCTCCGGCCCGGATTTCCCGCTCGAGGGCCTCCAGCTGCTGCTCGATTGGCGCGCGCGCCAAAGCTGATGCGCTGCGCGCCTGATGGTGGCACTACCAGCGAACTGCGACGCCCGAACCGGGTAGTTCCAGAGCTCGATCGAAGCGCACCTCGGTGAGGTCGAGCTCTGGCTTCTGTCCGCAGATTAGTTGGGTAATCAGCTTGCCCGTCATCGGACCGGCTGCGTTGCCGTACACGTGGCCGACGGCGAGGAATAGGCCGGGCTTTGCCTCATCGATGATCGGCGCCGTGTCAATCGTGTAGGGGAGCACGCCGGCCCATACCCGGTCCACGCCCACGCCTCGGAGTCCTGGGAAGTCGCGCACGATCGCCTCGAGTGAACGCGCGAGGCCCTCGACGGTCGGGGCCATATCGATGGTTTCCGGATAGTCCATTGCGCAGCCCATCAGTACCTCACCGTTCATGCGTTGCGCTACGAGTTCGAGCATCTCGATCCCCGCCTCGTCCTCGTATGGCTCGGTGAAGAAAGCATCGTTCCAACTCGGCAGATCGCGGAAGAGCCGGTATTGCTTCGCGGCTAGTGGGCCGTAGACCACGGGTTCGATGTGCATATCGGGCAGTGGTACCGTTGCTGCGACCTGCAGGCGCTCGCCTCCGACGGCGAGTTCGATCCCGGTGTCTTCGGTGAGCGATTTTGCCCATGCGCCCGCTGCCAGCACGACCGCGTCAGCGTGGAAGCGTTCGTCAGCCGTCTTCACTCCGACTGCTCTGTCGCCATCCATCAGGATGCCAGTCACCGGAGTATGCTCGCGAACAGTTGCTCCGGCTTGGCGCGCGCCTTCCGCGAGTGAGCGAACGAGGAGCGGTGTATTGATGTGCGCGTCGAGAGGGCAGTAGGTCGCGCCGAGTACATCCTCTCGGATCGGTGGAACGAGACGTCGAACTTCAGCGCCATCGATCAGCTCCATCGGGAACCCGTCAGCATTGACGGTGGCGGCGAAATCGCGCATGACCGTGCCTTGCTCCTCCGTTAGGTAGAAAATGATCCCGCCACTCGCCCTGAACTCGAAATCGAGTGGTAGCTCTTGCGCGAGTTCGTCATACAGGCGGCGCCCGGCGAGTCCAACCTCGCGACCGAAGCCCGGGTTGCGGGTGTGTAACCACACGAAACCGGGGTTGCGGCCAGAGGCGCCGTAGGCGACCTCGTTTTGTTCGAACAGCGTGACCTCGAGGCCGGCGCGTGCGAGGTAGTAGGCGCAACTTGTGCCAACGATGCCACCACCGACGATAGCCACCTTTGTGATGCTCATTTGAATCTCCTGTTCTGATCGGATATCGAATCTCTATACTTGGGACCATGTCTTCGGCCCCTGCGGTTAAGAGCGCTTACGCCTATGAGGAAATCCGGGCACGGATCTCCGATGGTCGTTTGCAGCCGGGGACCCGGCTGCGGTTGCGTGCGCTCGGGGTGGAACTCGGGCTGAGTGAGATGCCGGTCCGCGAAGCGCTGCGCATGCTGCAGCGAGACGGCATGGTTGACATCCAGGATCATCGTGGAGCGACGGTCACCGAGATCTCGCTCGCTGACGTCCTCGATCAGGTCTCTACCCGCATGTGGCTCGAGATACTCGCCGTCGAGTGCTCCGTGCCACTGCTCGACGAGGGGGGGCGTAAGCAGGTGGAGCAAGCCTTTGGGGACTTGGATCAGGCGGCAGGGAGGGGTGACTCCGCTGCCTTCAGCATCGCTAACCGCCACTTTCATGAAGTGCTTGAGGCGAGGTCCAGCGCATCGCTGACGGAGCTGATCCAGTCCCTCTGGGATCGCGCTTGGATCGCTCGGCGTCAGCGAACGCTGTTTGGCTTCGAGCCGGGTCGAATGGAGCAGGCCCAGGCGGAGCACCGACTTCTGATGGAGGCAGCGTTTGACCTGGACCCCGTGGCCGCCCGCGCTGCGATGACCGCGCATCGAGAGGCGACGATCCGCAGTTGGAGCAACATCGTGCAGCATCAGGGCAGTGTTCACGACTGACCTGCAACGCTTGCATATCCGCCGTAGTAGTCGGCGGGTGCGGTCGCGTCGTCGGTGACGCCGATAAGTCGAGCGGGGTCGAAGGGTTTGATCAGCGGATCGGGGTTGTCGGAGACGATCTGCCGCACGAGTCGTTCTGCGCAGACCGGTGCCAGCAGCATGCCTCGGCCGGACCATCCGTGCAAGCCGAAGAAACCCTCGACACCGACGTACGCGCCAACGATTGGGTTACGGTCGGGCGTGTATTCGTACGTGCCAGCCCACTGGCGTACGGCATGGAGGCCGAGCAGCGAGGGTGCTTTTGCGGCGAGTAGCGTTGCCGTGCGAGTGGCAAATGCAAGACTCGAATCATGGTTATATCCGGCGGGTTCAACGGGATTCGTAACTCCCGCGACGATCTCTCCGCGGAGCGTCTGATTGAACCAGCCTTCGAATGGGCGGTAGAACGTGATCGCCTGTCGCATGATCGGTTGGATCGATTGCGTTACGAGGACCTCGCGTCGCATCGGGTGTGTTGGCACGTCGATCCCAGCAGTCTGCGCGAGCGCCCGCGCATGTGAGTCTGCTGCATTGATGACGGCATCAGCAGGGATCGCTCCAGCGCTCGTTTCGACCCCGACGACGGTCGTGCCGTCGAGTGTGACCGCGTTGACGGTGACACCGAGCAGGATCTTGATGCCACGTTCCCGCGCGGCGAGGTAGGCGCCATGTACGGCTGCGTCGGGGTGCACCAGGTGCGCGGATGAGAGCACAGAGCCGACGGGGCGCTCGCCGCCTGCGAGGATAGGCACCAGCTGGAGGGTGGACGCCGAGTCGTGGATGCGGGCATCGATCCCCGTTGCACGCCACATCGGTTCGAGCGCGCTGAGGGTGTTGAGTTCGTCTTCGCCGTATAAGACGAGCGCGTACGTCGTGGGAAAGAGCAGTGGGTTGCGGCGGCCGAGCAGGCGGTCGATACGCAGCCAGTAGTCGCTTGCTGCGATTGAGATGAGCGTGAGTTCCTCCGTCAGCTGCATACGTCGGATTCGTCCGACGTTACGTCCCGAGTTGCCACCTCCGGGGTAGCCCTTCTCAATCACGGTGACCTGACATCCGGCCGCCTGAGCCTCGAGCGCCGCGACGAGACCGGCAATACCGGCTCCGATGATGACAATGCGGCTAGCTGTCATGTCCGCACGCAAGGTCAGCGAGGCGCGTCATCTGCGCGAACGGTCGAGGGGTGATTGGGCTGGGTGCGATACCAAGCTCGCGGAGCGCTGTGAGAACGGCACCTTGGCACAGCTTGCCTTGGCATGGACCGGTCATGGCACCGGTGCGGCGCTTGATCAACTCGACGTCATCGAGCCCGCTGCTGACTGCGCGTGCGAGGTCGCGAAAACGGACGTCTTCGCACGGACAGGCGAAGGCGTCGGGGTGAGCGACACAGCCAGCATTCGCGGGCAGGCCAGCTGCTCGCCCTCGTAGTTCGACCCAGTCTGGTAGCTCGCCCGCTAGGACGACAGGGAGTGGCGTATCGCTGAGGCGACCCGTGGCGCCCGCCAACAGCGCCAGTTCGATCGCTGGCTGATCGAGCGCGAAAGCGGCGACGTCACAGGCGATTTTGTGCTGTCCTCGACGTACTCCCTGGACGCGCCCGCGCCCGGTGATCTCTTGCGGGATCTGACTGGAGTAGTCGACGATGCATACACGGTCTGCGAGTTGCTTGGTCAGCTGGTCGAGTTGGTCTGCGGGCGCGGTGATTGACACGCGCAGTGCACTCAAGTCCACGCCTTGTTCGGCGTAGTGTTGAAGAGCATCCACGGCCATCACGCCGGGAAGGTCGTTGCCCAGGATTGGGGGGAGCCGGAGATAAGCACCGGTCGCTAGCACCAATCTTTCGCAGTGGATCTCAATCACCTCGCCTGGACAAATTACGCCGACGGTGTGGCCGTCATATACACCAAACGCAAGCTGGTTCGCTCCCGCGTCGACGACGAAGGCGTGTGGGTCAGCGTGGTCCGGATCGCCCACGTGGAGGATGTCGACGTCAAGGCGGCGGCGGGTGGGGCGTGGGCCGGGTGGTGGGATCGGCAGAGCAGGGGCGGAACTGAGGTGGCGCATAATGTTGAGGTACGTACCACGCAGTTGTGGGGGCCACAGCAGGCGGTGTTCCCAGAACCACGGTGTCTGCCGTTCGGCCGCGAACCCAATGGCACGCAACGGATCGCGATTTGACGACCGGGCCGTCCCTGCGGGTGTCTGGCAGAGGGGGAGACCCGAGGTGACGTCGACACCACATTGGTCGCACCATCCGGCGCCACAGTATCCTGCGCGGGGCCGATGGAGACGGAAGCTACGGCCGGTGGCAGGGTGCCCTTTGGCGAGCGCCGTCGCAACAACCGAGGGTGTTTCAAGGATCTGCGTCGGCTTCACAATGTGATACGATATCACACATGCCTAGCGCTCAAGCACGGATTCCCATCAATTCTCCCGAGTCCGCGCAGATGGTTCCACTCAACGAGACTGCGCGACGAGTAGTCGAGTCCTACATGGGTGTGCAGGCGGGAGAGTCGTTTGTGGTGATCGTCGACGATGGGGCAGACCTTGCAATCGGCGAGGCGCTCTATGCGGCCGGACTTTCCGTCGGCGCCGATGCGGCTCTGACGCGCATCCCGATGCGCGCTTTCTCCGGCGCTGAGCCTTCCTCCGCCGTCGCTGCATTGATCGCCGCTGCGGATGTGGTCGTCAGTGTCACCAAGCGGAGTCTGTACCACACCCGTGCGACCGGGCAGGCGCAGGCTGCTGGCACCCGTGGTGCGATGAACGCACCCGCAACACTTGATGCATGGACGCACGGCGCGATGACGGCCGATCACCACGCGATTCGTCAAACTGCAGAACGTGTCGCCGCGCGGTTACGCGGTGCCGACCGTGTGCACGTACGGACTCCGGCTGGTACCGACGTCGAGATGTCGATCCTCGGTCGCGAACCGAAGGCGTGGCTCACGGCAATCTGTCTGAACCCAGGCGAGATCTCTGCCTTCCCTGGCGGAGAGGTGTCACTCCCCCCAGTGGAGGGCTCAACGAACGGCACAATCGTTCTTGAGTACGTGATGACCGACATCGGTGTGCTGACTGAGCCAATTCGACTTGAAGTTGTCGATGGCCTTGTCTGTGGCATCAGCGGTGGCAGCGAGGCCGACCGTCTCACGCAAATGATTGAAGGGGTTGAGGGCGCGCGAAACATTGGTGAGCTCGGTATTGGTCTCAACCCACTGGCCCGGATGAGTGTCGACATCACAGAAACGAAGAAGCGCGCGAACACTGCACACATGGCGATTGGTGACAATGCGGGCGGTTATGGCGGCACCGTCGAGTCCGAGCTCCACCTAGATGGAATGCTGTTTGAGCCGACGATCACGGTCGACGGTCGCCCGCTGATGGTTGATGGCGAGCTGCAACTGTGAAACACGGAGCTATGACTTCCGGTGACATTCGCGCGCAGACGCGCACGTTCGAGGGGGCGGGGCTGAGAACCTTTGCGCAGCAGGAGCCGATCGTCTGGCAGCGCACGGAGGGCAGCCGCGTCTGGGATGCCGAAGGGCGAGAATACCTCGAGATGAATGGCGGCTTCGCCGCAGCTTCGATTGGGTTCTGTCATCCACGAGTGACGGCGGCGATCGTTGCGCAGGCCGGTGTCATGACCCACTGTCCCTCATCTGCGCCCTCAGCCGTGCGCTCCGAGTTCTACGAGAAGTTGATTGGCATCGCGCCTGCCGAGTTGACGCGGATCATTCCAACCGTGACCGGGTCGCAGGCCACGGAAATCGCTGTTGCACTTGCGCGGGCCGTGACTGGCCGACGCGATGTGATTGCATTTTCTGGTGGCTACCTTGGCCGGTCTCCTGGCAGCGTGACCTACGCGGGTAAGCCGGCGTATCGCACACCGCTTGGCGTGCCCGCTGGTGCACAGTTCCTTCCCTACCCCGATCCGTACCGATCCCCATGGGCGCTTGGTAGCGACGCAGGTGATGCTGTGCTCGCGCTGGTCGACCACTTCCTCGATGACCCTGGGTCGGGGATCGCTCCGCCGGCATGCATCATTATCGAGCCGGTGCAGGGGAACGGCGGTGCCGTCGTACCCAGTGATGCCTTCCTTCGCGGGCTCCGCAGGCGCTGTGATCGCGCTGGCGTGATCCTGATCTTTGACGAGATCCAGTGTGGTTTCGGGCGGACGGGACGCATGTGGGCATGCGATCACGCGGGCGTCGTGCCCGATCTGATGACGGTCGGGAAGGGCATCGGGGGCGGTCTGCCGGTAGCTGCAGTGCTCGGACGCGAATCGGTCATGAACGTCTGGGCACCTGACGCGGTCTCGTCAACGTTTCTCACGAACGCACTCGGTTTTGCGGCCGCCTGTGCTGCGATCGACGTACTCCACGACGAGGGGCTTGTCGAGCGCGCGCGCGTACTCGGTGCGCATGCGCTCGAGTGTTTACACGCAGGACTCAGCGACGTCTCATGGGTCGGCGATATTCGTGGTCGCGGCATGCTGCTCGGCATCGAGCTCGTCGAGTCGAGGGAGACGCTCGAGCCGGCGGTGGCCCGCACAGTCGCTGTATGCAGCGAGCTTCGCAGCCGTGGAATCATCGTTGGCTACTCTGGTCGAGCCGGCAACGTGGTGAAGCTTTCACCACCGCTGAGCACAGACGACGCCGACTGGGATTACGTGCTTGACCAACTTATTGACGTGATTTCGTCTCCAACTGAAGGGAACCAGCAGTGATTGAGTGTGCGCATCTGATTGACGGGGAGTGGATTGCGGAGGGAGACCGGTTCGTCACGACTGCAAGCTACGACGACTCCCCGGTAGGTAGCGCCCCGATTGCCGACCTTGAGATGGTGGACCGCGCCGTGCAGGCAGCACGACGCGCATTTGACCAGAGCGACTGGGCAACGAGGCGTGCTGCTGATCGCGGCGCAGTATTGCTGGAACTGGCCAACCGGCTCGAGGCCGCTACGGAGGAAATATCGATCCTCGGTACGCGCGAGATGGGCAAGCCGATCCGCCTGATGCGGGACCGTGAGATCAAGGGCGCGGTCGATAAGTTCCGCTATTTCGCAGGCGCCGGACGCCTCCTTGACGGCACCGTCACGGGTGCATCGCCAGCCAACCTACTCGATATGACGATCACTCAGCCGGTCGGTGTCTGTGCATTGATCATCCCGTGGAATGATCCAGTCGATCTCGCGGTTCGTAAGATCGGCGCGGCCATGGCCGCCGGATGCACGATGGTTGTCAAGTCGTCCGAGGAGACGCCTGCCTCGACTGAGGCGTTATTTCGCCTCCTCGATGATCTTCCCGGACTACCGAAGGGTGTCGTCAACCTGATCCACGGTCCGGGCGATCCGACGGGTGAGGCACTGATTTCTCACCCGGGTATTGACAAGATCTCATTCACAGGGTCGACACCGACCGGCAAACATATTGCCGAGGTCGCTGCACGTAGCCTCAAGCGCGTCTCGCTCGAGTGTGGCGGCAAGGCGCCGTGTCTTGTATTCGACGACTGCTACAAGGAAAAGTGTCTGGATGCCCTCGCCTATGGCGCATTCATTTACGGCGGCCAGTCGTGTACCGCAGCGACGAGGATCATCGTTGAGGACTGCTTCTACGATGCTTTTGTTGAGGGGCTCATCGAACGGGCAGAAAAGATGCCGGCTGGAGACCCACTTTTAGAGACGACGTTGCTCGCACCACTCGTGTCCGATCGTCAGGCTGGTCGTGTACAGACGCTGCTTGATACGGTCGAGCGCGATGGCGGCCGCTTTCTGCTTGGTGGCAAGCTCGAGGGGCGGTACTGTCCGCCGACGATCGTCACCGACCTCGCAGCTGATGCTGAGGTTGCCTGTACCGAGGTGTTCGGTCCGATCGTCGTCGTTTTTCGTGCGAGCGACGAGGCGCATATGCTCGAGATCGCTAACTCGACGCGTTACGGGCTTGGCGCCAGCGTCTGGACGAGCGACGTGAGTCGCGCGATACGCCTGAGCAAGCAACTCGAGTTCGGTGATATTTGGATCAATACGCATTACATTCGCCAGTCTGAGACGCCATTCGGTGGATGGAAGGAAAGCGGTATCGGTCGCGAGCTCGGTCTTGCGGGCATGCGCGAGTATCTTGCGAATAAGCGCATCTGTTTCGACACGAGTACTGACTTCCACCTCCGCACCTGGTTCGAAACCCCCACACCATCCTAAGGAGACCCGATTCACATGACACGCATCTGTTTCTGCAACCCGTTTGGGACAAATCAATTCGACGACCTCGTCGAGGAGACCCTCCGGCCGTATCTGCGGGCGGGGACCACGATTGAGAGCGTCCACATCGAAAACTGCCCGCGCAATATTGATTACTACCTGCCAAAGCATCTTGTCGAAACAGAGCTGTTCAAAGTAATTCTTGAGGCGGAGCAAGACGGCTTCGATGCGTTCATCATCGGTTGCTGTTACGACCCAGGCCTGACGGTTGCTCGCGAGATCACGTCGATGCCCGTGATCGGTCCGCTCGAAGCAGCGATTGGGATGGTGCGCCCATTCGGACACCGCTTCAGCATCGTGACCGACCATCGCAAGGCGGTGCCGGAACTTGAGGATCTCGTCCGCAAGTACGGCGCCGAGCCGAATTGCCGCTCGGTGCGAGCAATTGATTGGTATGTGGATGACATGGTCAAGGACCCGGCTGCTGTGGCACGCGACGCGCACGAAAAATGTGCGGCAGTGATGGAGGCCGATGGTGCGGAGGCAATCATCCTCGGTTGCACCATCATCGCCGCCTGCTACGAGAAGGCGCGGCTGGAGAACCTCACGGACCTCGAGCCGCTGCCGATCATCAACCCAAATGTGATGGCGGTCAAGCTTGCGGAGACGCTTGCCGACCTCAGTGCCGTCGGCCAGTACCGGATGGGGCGCAGCGGCTACTACCAAAAGCATGCGCAGCACGACCCGGACGAGGCGCGCGAGGTGCTCGAGACCTTCCTTGGCTCGCCGACAGTAAGTTACCCTTGACGATGGAACGCAATATCCCTCCGGCCCCGTTCGAATGGGCACGCACCATGCACTACAGCCAGTCGGTACGCGTTGGTGACTTGGTGTTCACGTCCGGGCAGAGTGGGTACGGGGTCGATGGAGAGCTGGTCGCCGGCGGCATCGAGGAGCAGCTTCGGCAGACGTTCGCGAACCTCGGTGAGGTTCTGTCTGCGAATGGAGCGTCGCTGTCATCGCTCGTCAAGTTGACGGTGCATCTTGCCGATCCGGGCGACGTCGATGTGTGGCGAAGTGTCCGGAGCGAGTTGTTGTCGCCGCCCTGGCCCGCGACAACTGCGATCGGATCGGCGTTGCTCGCCGAGGGCATGCTGTGCGAGGTCGACGCCATCGCGATAAGCGAGTGCACCGGCAGTTCTGGTCCCCGATAGTCTTTTGGTCGATCGGGCGGTGTCAGAGGGAGGACGAGATGGCAATCGAATCGCGTGTCGCAGTGATCACCGGGGGAGCGGGCGGGATCGGCGCTGCCACCGCTGAGCGCCTCGCGACCAAGGGTATGGCTGTGCTGGTTGTCGATCGGGACGGCGAGGCAGCAGCGGCCGCGGCGGCAGGGATCGTCGCAGCGGGTGGCACTGCGTCGGCGCAGGTGGCCGACGTTCGCAGCGAAGACGACGTCGCCGCCTACGTTGCCACGGCGATCGAACGCTATGGCCGTATCGACGCGTTCTTTAACAACGCGGGCATCGAGGGTGCAATCGCGGGGGTTGAGGACTATCCGACGGAGACCTTTGACGAGGTGATTGCCGTCAACCTGCGCGGTGTCTTCCTCGGCCTGAAGCACGTCGTGCCGGTGATGCGCAGCCAGGGCTTCGGCTCGATCCTCAACACCGCATCGCAGGCGGGCGTCCGTGGTGTGCCCGGCCTAGCGGCGTACGTCGCTTCGAAGCACGCCGTTGTCGGGCTCTCGCAAGGAGTCGCACTCGAGCTGGCGGCTGCGGGCATACAGGTCAATTGTCTCTGCCCTGGCCCCACCGAGACGCGCATGATGGACGATATTCGCGTGGCAGTGCGGGCGGCGGGTGGGGACCCCGAGAGCTTTCTCGAGCGCATGCCGATTGGTCGCTTCGGCGAGCCGGGCGAGATCGCCGACGTGGCGGCCTGGGCCCTCAGCGATGCCCCGCCATTTATGACGGGTGCCGTGCTGACCGTCGACGGCGCGATGACGGCCCCTTAGAACCGTCGGTCGATGATGGTAATGGGGTAGGCTTCCGCCGTCCTCGCGCTCGGCCGCGCACAGCGAGTGTGACGATGGTGCACGTACAGGATCCGATCATGGAGAAGAACGTATGAAAGCCGCCGTCTGTCGCGCATTCAATGAGCCGCTTGTGATTGAGGAGTTGACGATTGAGGAGCCGCAGGCGGGCGAGTTACTCGTTGATGTCAAGGCCTGTGCGATCTGTCATTCGGATATCACGTACATGGATGGTGGTTGGGGTGGAGACTTGCCTGCGCTGTACGGCCATGAGGCTGCGGGTGTTGTCCGGTCGGTTGGTCCAGAGACGCCGGGTGTTGTGGTTGGTGATCATGTTGTTGTGACGCTGATTCGCGCGTGCGGTCAGTGCTTCTACTGCTCGCGTGGCGATCGTGTGATGTGTGAGGCGACGTTACCGCTGTCGACGCGTACGCCGATTCGCGATGCGTCGGGCGCGCCCGTTGCACAGATGATGAATGTCGGCTCGTTTGCCGAGCAGGTGCTCGTGCACTATTCGCAGATTGCGGTGATGCCGAAGGATGTCGATTTCGGTGTCGCGTCGCTGCTCGGCTGTGGTGTCATTACGGGTGTCGGTGCGGCGATCAACACGACGCAGATCAAGCCGGGTGCGAGCGCTGTTGTGATCGGCACGGGTGGCGTGGGTCTCAACTGCATTCAGGGCGCGGCACTGTCGGGTGCGAACCCGCTGATTGCGATTGATGTCAACGATGCCAAGCTTTCTGCGGCGCGCGCGTTTGGTGCCACGCATGTGATCAATTCGACCAATCAGGATGCCGCCGCAGTCGTGCGCGAGTTGACGAATGGTCGTATGGCGGACCACGTCTTCGTGTCTGTCGGTGTCGGGCCGGCGATCGAGCAGGGTATCGGTCTGATGGGCAAGGGTGCCGAGACAATCATTGTTGGGATGCCGCCGAGTGGTGTAATGACGACGTTTGATCCGTCGTGGCTGGCCGCGGACTCGCAGCGCATTATTGGCAGCAAGATGGGTTCGGCGCAGTCGCCAGCGGATATTCCGCAACTTGTTGGCCTCTATCGCGGGGGGCGTCTGATGCTCGACGAGTTGATTACGAAGCGTTATCCGCTGGAGGAGATCAACGAGGCGATCGACGCGGTCAAGCGCGGCGAAGCGCTGCGTAATGTGGTGGTGTTCTGATGAAGATCGCCGCCTGGGAGACCTTCGTTGTCGGTAATCCGCAGCGAGGTCCGGGCGCAATGCCTATGTCGCAGCCCGGCAGGAGGTTGGCACCGTCGTCGAGGCGGCGAGCGACGCGACGCGTGAGGCACTCGATGGTGTCCTCCAAGCAGAGCCGGATTTCGAGGCAGCCGAGTACTCCGTCCACGACGACGAGGACGACTGAGCGCGAGGGCGCTGCCAACGGTATGGCACGTGTGAGTCGAGGAAGCGAGCCAGCGGGACGCTCTCCACCAAAATAGTTATCGGATCTGATAATATTTAGTGCATGTCTGACGTTCCCACGCCTGGTGCACTTTCTGCGGTACTCGCCCAGGTGCTTGCATCCGCAGCAGATCTGCAACGCGTCGTGCCAGACGCGGTGCTCGTCGGCGGAGCTGCCGCCGCACTTCACGCTGGGCATCGCGATTCGTTTGATCACGGCCATGTCCTCCCCGACCTCGCTGCGCGCTACGCGCAGGTGCTCGATGCAGTCGAGGCGACCGACGGTTGGGCCACGTCAGTGCGTGCCTCACGCCCGCCGATGACGATCATGGGGTCGCTCGGTGGGATCGAAGCGGGCCTTCGTCAACTGCGGCGATCGCGACCGCTCGAGACGTGCGAGGTCGTGCTGGATAAGCAACACACCGTTGTTGCGCCGACGGCTGCTGAGGCACTCCGCGTCAAGGCCTACCTCGTCGTGCAGCGCAACGCCGTCCGCGACTATCTCGACGTCGTCGCCCTCGCCGATCACCTCGGCCATGACGCGGCGCTCACCGTGCTCCGTGCAATCGATGAGTACTACGCCGATCGGTCCGACGAGCATGGCTCGGTCCTGACCGCGCTGGTCCTGCGTCTCGCCCAGCCAGATCCGCGCGACGCCGAGGTGACGCGCGAGCTCCCGCGCTATAAAGGTCTCGACGCGCGTTGGCACGATTGGGCTGCAGTCGTAGCGGCTTGCGAGGAACTCGCGCTCGGGCTCGCAGGAGTCGACGCATGACGGTCAGCTTCCGCAACGTCGACGCGTCGCCAACCGACCCGGTTAGCACGTGGCCGTTCGAAGGCCTCGTCATCGTCATCGAGCGCGGCCTCGTGGCCGACTGGCAGCCGCTAATCGCCGAGCTCCGACGCAGCCCGTGGGGCGCGACGGCGCGCCGCGTCGCGGCCTATCTCACGTTTGCAGAGCCGGGCTCGACGGCACGCCTGTTCACGCTCGTGCTCGCGCGCGCCCGCAGTGCGGCCGAGGCTGCTGAGCGGGCGGAAGTTGCTACACGTGTGCGAGACGCCATCGCAGCCTCGGGGAAAACCGCCGCCGCCTTCGCCGCCGACATCGGCACCTCACCCTCGCGTCTCAGCACCTACACCTCGGGGCGCGTCGTCCCCTCTGCTGGGCTGCTGCTCCGGATAGAACGAGCGGAAGCAGAGCTTCAGTAGTTCGCACATCAGAGCATGGGATGGCGAGCTGCGCCCCTTACGTCGAGATCATCTTCTTTTCGATACCGACGCCGGCTGCGAGCGCACGCTGATATTCGAGTGGCACGATCGCGGAGTCCTGCAGCGCGATGCCGGTCGAGTCGAAGATCGTGATCTCTTCGGGTGAGGTCCTGCCAGGCTTTTGTCCCGTCACGACCTTGTCGTCGAGCTCAGCCAGCGCGCCGCAGCGGCCGGCATCGGTGCGATCGAGGCCCCTGTGACGGGCGGCGTGCACCTCGCGCGCAGCGGTGAGATCACCGTCATTCTCGGTGGCGACCTCGACGCTGTCACTGAGTTCATGCCGTTGTTTGAGGTGATTGGCAACCGCATTTTCCATGTCGGTGCAGTTGGGCAGGCCTCGAAGATCAAAGCAATCACGAACATGCTCGCCTTTATCCATCTGGTTGCCGATGGCGAGGCGCTGATGCTTGCGAAGAAGGGCGGCATCGATCTGAAGACAGCCTGGGAGGTTATCCAGGCGTCGTCGGGCAACTCGTTCGTGCACGAGACGGAGGGCCAACTCGTCCTCAACGGTTCGTACCAGATCGATTTCAGTTTTGATCTCGCACTCAAGGACCTCGGCTTCATCGATCAGATGAGCCGCGAGTACAACGTGCCCGTCGAGCTCGCGAGTCTTGTG
>JBCKBR010000045.1:0-14633 GCA_038911065.1 Gaiellales bacterium
GGCGAAATTTGTCAAAGCGAATGAGGCCAGTGGGAGTCTAAGCGGCTAGTTCGATGGCGGTTGTTTCGGTGGGTTGGTTGATCCATGTTGTGCTGGGCAGGGCGAGAGGTGGGCTGCTGCGGTGATTTCGGACAGTGGCCCCTCCTAAAGTGAGGGATCTACTGGGGCAAACCCACTCATACGCCGACGATGAGGGTCATGTAGTGGGCGATCTCGGACCCCTAGTTTGGGGTGGGCGACGAGTCGGGTGTGCTGGCCGACGCACCGTGGCTGCGTGGGGCGGCGCTGGGGTAGGCGGACCTCACATCCGCGGGGTTGTGGCGTCCGCCTTGCCAACAAACTCGACGAGTGCGGACATGCCGCGATGGCGCGGCCCCTCATCGAGCTCGAGGTCGTACTCGTCCAACCATTCGACGCTCAGGGTCGGAAAGGCCGAGCGCAACTCGTCGACGGTGTAGAGATGATCCAGCGTCTTCGGTCCGCCCGTGCCATAGGCCAGCTGGCCCGGGCCATAGCCGATCAGCAGCAGCAGTCCACCGGGACGCAACGCCGCCGCCATCTCCGCAAACATCTTCGTGCGACCAACCGGATCGGTGAACTGGATAAAGGTCGCGACGACCGCGTCGTACGCGGCGACCGGCCAGTCCCACTCCTCCAAATCGACCTGCTCGTGGTGCACCGTCACGCCCCGCTCGGCCGACAGCGCGACTGCCCGCGCAATCGCCCGCGACGTCGCCTCGACGGCATGCACCCGATGGCCCTGCTCGGCCAGCCACGTACTATTGCGGCCCTCACCATCCGCAACACAGAGGATCTCCGACGCGGGGGCGAGACGCCCAGCCTCGCGCACGACGAAATGGTTTGGCGCCGTGCCGAAGATGTACTCGTCGCCCGCGAAGCGATCCTCCCAGCTCTCGATATTTTCCTTCGACACTAGTCCTCGACAATACCGACAGCGCGGATTGGCGAGCCCGTCGCGGGCGAGAGACGCAGCGGAAAACCAAAGAACTGGAAACGCTGATTGACGACCTCTTTGAGATTATTGAGATTCTCGAAGTGCGTAATACCCACATCGGCACAGGCGCGATGGTTCGTATACGCGCCCGTCAGATAGACAAGATCCGGGCTAATCGTCTCGACGCCGAAGATCTTGACGCCCTTGTCCTTCATCCAATACACGCACTCCGCCGCAACGCCACTAAAACCATTCAGGAACGCGGGCGTGCCAGCCGTCTTGTTGTAGTGGTCCGTGCAAAACAACAGGATGTCGCCATGGCGGATCTCTTGGCCGCTCGCCGCGATCGCCGCCTCCATCTCCGCGACCGTCACCTCGTGCTCGGCCGGATACTCGCGCACATCGATGCAGACCGCATCGCCGCAGAACGTGTCGAGCGGCATCTCATCGATCTTCGCAGCATTCGGATCGGGATCAAAATGCCCAAGCGCGTCGACATGCGTCGCGGCATGGTTGCTGGTGATGATGATCTGCGCATCGAACGACTTCTCGTCGCCCTTGGCATCGCCATGCTGCAAGTGGCGCAGCACCTGCACCGTCGGGAAGAACGGGTGCAGCTGCGAATCCTTGTTGAGCGGCTGCGAGAGATCGATAACGCGACGGGGCATGGTGGGTTCCTCAGTGCGCAGGCGAGTGGTGGTGATCGTGCGTGTGATCGGGCTCGTGATCGTGCTCGTCGGGCGGGCATTCGACATTGACGTAGCCCGAACGAAACGGCGCAGACGCACCCGTCTCAGCGTCGTACTGATGGCGCCAAATACAACCCGTATCGTTCGTCAACAGATGCAACGACACGCTCGTGACGTCGCTCGTCGTCGTGATCTGATGAATGTCATCGTCCGGGGGGATCAGCGAAAAGAACTCGCCCGTCTGGAGCTCGTTATGCGACTTCAGCCGTGCATGCCCCTCGCGCAACTCGTAGACGTCCTCGTCTTGCGTGCCGCGATAGAGGCCGATTAGGCCCCAGGCGCGATGATCGTGGATCGGCGTCGAAGCACCCGGCGGCACAACCAGCGAGAACAAGCTGAGCGACCCATCCTGGGAGCGATACAGCGCCCACTGGCCGATGCCACTGCCCATGCCACTCTCGGGCGCGTCGGCCATAAACTGCTCCGGCAACCACGTGCTGTCGTGCATCAGTTCCGTAAAGAGCGGGCGGATCGCCTCGATCGCATCCTCGACCGGCTTGCCATCGCCCGCAGCAATCGCCGCCTGCACCTCAGCGATGAAACGGCGCAAATGCGGCGTGTCGAGAATGAACTCGGGCCCGTGATGATGATGGTGGAGGTGCTGCTCGATATCGCACATGCGGGGAGCGTACAAGGATCTGGCTGTCGGTCGATCACGAGCCGTAGGGCTGCGCACAGCTTCGTGTTGGGGTCAGACCCCAAAGCGAAGGCGAACGTCCTACTCAGTCCCCGTGCACGGGGTCGGCCCTTTCGGCCTCGAGTTCGCCCTCGTAGATGTAGCGCTCGTTCGGGTCGAAGAGCTCGCGGCCGGCGAGGTAGCCCTCGTAGATGGCGTGGTCGAGTTTACGTACCGCCACGCAATCACCGACTCGCTGGACGTTGTCGAACTCGTCCTTGAGCTGGAAGTAGAGCGCGTCGTCGGGCTTGGCGCCGGTGACGACGATCGCGTCTGCCTCGACGGTGGCCTCGGGCTCGCCCGTGTAGAGGTTGAAGACAGAAACGGCGGTGCCGTCGATCCCGCTGGCCCACTGGTTAATCTGGTAGGTCAGCCCCTTTTGGAACATGCGTCCGTACAACGTCGCCATGTCTAGGCCACCAGCGGTGAAGGGGAAAAGTTGGTTCCACCGCGTCACGATGTGGACCTCATGGCCGCGGTCGAGCAGCACCTCAGCGGCGCCCGCAGCGGTGCGCGAGCCGTCGTCATCGAGCATGACGACGCGCTTGCCGATCGTCTTTGTGCCCTCGATGGCGTCCCATACGGTGAACACGTTGTCCTGATCGGTGCCGGGCAGCGCGTCGACCATCGGGGTGACGGACGAGAAGCCTGAACGACTCGGCAGCGCGCCCGTGGCGACGATGATGCCGTCGGGGTTAAGCTCGCGGAGCAGCTCGGGCGTTGCCTCGGTGGAACGTCGCACGTCGACGCCGGCGAGGTTCATCTGCACCTTCAAATCGCGGGTGACGGAGTTCCACATATGCCGACCCGGCGTCTTGACGATCAGTCGCAGCTGACCGCCGAGATCGTCGGCCTGCTCGAGCAGGACGACGTCGTGGCCGCGCTTGCCGAGCGTCTCGGCCGCCTTCATACCGGCCGCGCCGCCGCCGATGACGACCCAGCGGCCTGGATTCTCGGCCGGCGGAAGGTCGCCGAAGCGGCCCTCACGACCGGTTGACGGATTGACGGTGCAGGACACCGGAAGGCCCTTGAAGATGCGGCCGATGCAGCCCTGGTTGCCGCGTATGCAGTGGATGATCTCGTCCACTCGACCCTCCATCGCTTTATTGGGCAGCTCGGGGTCGGCGATCAGGGCGCGCGTCATGGCGACCATGTCGGCCTTGCCGCTCGCGATGATCTCCTCGCCCAGCTGCGGGTCCTTGATGCCGCCGACGGTGAAGACGGGGACGTTGGCGACCGCCTTGACGCGCGACGTCATCTCGACGAGGTAGCCGTCCGGCTCGTCAGAGGGCTGTATCGCCATGTGGATGTTGTGGTACCCGGCCGCCGAGACGTTGATGAAGTCGATCTTGCAGTGCTCCTGCAGGTGCTGCGCAGCGGCGATCGCGTCGTCGACGTCGAGGCCGCCCGGCATGAAATCGTGCAGGTTGAGGCGAATGCCGACCGTCCAGTCGTCGCCGACCTTGCCGCGGATCGCGTCGATCACCTCGCGCGCCAGGCGCAGACGATTCTCGAGCGAGCCGCCGTACTCATCGGTGCGCTTGTTGTACAGCGGCGAGAAGAACTGGTGCAGGAGGTAGGAGTGCGCGATGTGCACCTCGGTGCCGTCGAAGCCGCCCTCGCGGGACAGCTCGGCGCAGTGCGCCCACCAGTCGACGAGCTCCTGGATGTCCTCGCGCTCCATCGCCTTCGGCATCTCGCCGTAGGCGGGGCTCTTGACGTTCGAGGGGCCCCACAAGACGCGGATGTCGTCGGCCGAGTCGCTGGTGGCGTTACCGCCGAAGTGGTTGAGCTGCTCGAAGATCTTTGCGCCGTGCTCGTGCACCGCGGTCGTCAGCCGCTGATTCATCGCAACCGCATCCTTGAGGAATGCCCACGGGAAGCGCTGATAGCCGGTCGTCGACGTGGGGTGGACGAGACGATTGCCCGTGATCAGCAGTCCCGCACCGCCCTTGGCGCGCGCCACCTGATAGTCGATGTCGCGCTGCGAGTTGATCCCGTTCTGCGAGTACATCTTGACGTGGGCGGTCTGCATCACACGGTTGCGGACTTCCGTCGAGCCGATTTTCAACGGGCTCAGCAGATGCGGGTACGGGTTGCTCATCGGAAAATTCTCTCCTCAGGGAATGTATGTCGAGAGCCTAGGCGAGAGGGTGGGTGTGGGTCAACTGGTGGCGCAGCAATCGCCGCCTGCACCGCAGCGATGAAGTCGCGCAGGTGGCGTGGTCATGCGCAGCGAAACGTGCGCAGCCGGCGTCTGTTCGGGCAGAACCGGCAGGCAACTGCGCGCCCCGTGCGCGCACGCGCGGAGGCGACCTGGCCCACGATATTTGCATGACAGAGAATAGTGAGAGTATGCTTTTAGATATGCCTCTCGACACCACGATCAAAGTGGAGCGGATCCTCCGCGAGCGTTTACGTTCATCTGCCAAAGAGCGGAATATGACGATCAACCAGTTCATGGACGCGCTGCTGCACGAATACGAGTCGGATCAATGGGCCGCGAAGGCCGTCGCACAGATGAATGCCGCATCCGACGAGGTGTGGGCGGAGTACATGGCCGAGAGCGCAGTCTGGGATATCACCAGCAGTGACGGGCTCGAAGACGAGGAGTGGTGATGGATCTCGCGCCAGGAGACATCATCTGGGCAGACCTCGGTGCGGGTATCGGCAATGAGCAGCGCGGTCGCCGTCCAGCGATTGTGGTCTCCTCAACGCGGCATCTGTCGACCACGCGGCAAGGCCTCGTCACGATCGTTCCCTGCACCAAGACGAATCGCGAGTGGGTAAACCACGTCCCGGTGACCGGACCGACTCGCTTACGACTGCCAACGTTTGCGATGACGGAGCAGGTGCGGACAATCAGCCCGTTGCGCGTTGGCAACGTGATCGGACGCATCGACCTCACCTGCAAAGGCGCCATCGTCAATGCACTAAACGCCTGGCTGATGCGCTCGTCGCCCCTTGCCCGCTAGGCCGGCGACAAGCGCGCCGGCAGGCTCGTCCAGCCACGCAGCGTGTTGTGGATAAACGGCGTCGGCTCGGCGGTTAGCTCGAGGCGCTCGACGCGACGCGCGAGCTCCACGATTAGCGCAGCGGACTCTTGGCGCGAGATCGGTTGCCCGACGCACTGATGGATGCCCATCCCAAAGGCGAGCTGGCCACCCGTATTGCGTGTGATGTCGAACGTGTCAGCCGTATCGCCCCAGCGGCGCGGATCGCGGTTGGCCGCACCGAGAAACAACAAGATCTTCGACTCGGCAGGCAAGCACACACCCGCGATCTCGACGTCGCGTTTCGTCGTGCGAAAGAACGACTGAAACGGCGAGTCGAAGCGCAGTGCCTCATCGATCGCAAACTTGACCAGCTCGGGATCTTGATGCACCAGTGCCCACTGCTCGGGATGGCGTGCCAACAGGTTGAGCGTGATACCAATCGCCAGCACGGTCGTATCGAGCCCCGCCGACAGCATCGCACGCACCAGCAGTAACGCCTGCTCGGGTGGGATGACGCCCTGATCGGCCAGTGCCCAGATCTGCGCACCCATGCCCTCAGGGCTTAAGACCTCGCGATCACAGTTGGCCATCACCCAATCGACCGTGTCCTTGCCACGCTCGACGTGCCAGCGATGCAACGCATTATCGGGGCCAAAGAAGCTGAAGTTCATCGCGCCATGCGTAATTAGATGCTCGGCACGACCCTCGCGCGGAATGCCAACCGCATCGCCAAAGACGCGCAGCGTAAACACCTCCGCGAGGTCGTGGACGAGGTCGACCTCACTTTGCTCGAGCACCTGCCCCACGAGCTCGGCGGCGTAGGCGTCGAAGCCGGGACGCAGCTTGCGCATGGCGCGCGGCGCGATCGCGCTCGTCATCGCCAACCGCATCGGCGTGTGCCGCGGCGGATCCGACTCGAGAATGCCCTGGGGGCGCCAATTCGGCGTAATGTGCAGATTTGTCGGCCCGACGCCCGCGCTCGAAATGAATGCCTCGTGGTCGACGAGAATTGCGCGGCACGCATCGAAGCGGGTAAACGCGTGCACGCCGTACTGTTCGAGCCAGACGGCGGGGCCTGCCTCCAGCATGCGGCCGAACAGTGGGTACGGGTTCGTCAGGTTGGCATCCGAGTACGGATCGTCCGCAAAAATCGGCACGCCGGGTGCTGGTTCTCGTGCTCCGCTAGCATCCACATCGAACCTCCGAGCACCACGATACCGCCTTCTGGATGGACTCCACTCGTGCCAGAATAAGCGCATCGAAGACCACGCCTTCATCGTCGAGCTCAACGACGGCAGCGAGCTTGCCGTCGCCGCAGACCAGTCGATTGTCGACGCGATCGAAACCAGCGGTCGTCGCGTGCTGACCTCCTGTCGCGAAGGCAACTGCGGCACCTGCGAGACGGATGTCATCAGCGGCGCGATCGACCATCGCGATCACGTCCTCGGCGACGACGAAAAGGCGGCAGGCGACGTGATGATGATCTGCGTGTCACGCGCCGCCGGCGACCGGCTCGTGCTCGATCTGTAGACTTTTTCTATCAATCACGTCTACAGAAGCGAGTTGATCTCCATGCGTCGCGCCAGCTTCTTCGTACTCGTCGCCGTCGCTTCGATAGCAAGCGTAGCGTCGGCCTCAGCCGCCGAGCAGCCCTACTCTCGGGCCATGCTCGAGGCGGTCAACCTGCAGGCGTCCGATGTACCGGCGGGCTTCTTCGTCAACCAGAAGCCCGGGCGGTCACTGACCTGGTCGACGATGCCAAAAGCCAAAGGATTCGAGATGTGCGTCGATGAGCATGGGGACAAGGTATTCGGCACTACGCCGCGGAATCAATCCAACAGCGTCGTCTCCTTGTATCAGAAGGCCTCGGGCAACGACATCGAGGCCACACGCGACGTGAAAGCCGACATCTACGCCTACTCGACGCGTAAGCGAGCGGTCGCCGCCTGGAAGCAACTCCTCGCCGACCGCAGCCGCTGCGTTGCCGCCTTCACGAAACCGATCGACCTGATCGGGTCGAAGGCCGATGCCGCTCTGGTGCAGACGCTCGGCTCGTCGCCGAAGGTTGCTGGCATCGCCGGCTACACCCTCGCGCAGGGTGTAGCCGTGACGGTCGGCACCAGCACATACCTGGAGATCTGGGCGGATAGCTACACCGCCTACCGCTCTGTCGGCAATGCGATCATCCGTGTACAGTTTGTCGACTACGGCATTGGCTCGCTGGGTCGATCAACGATGCAGCCGAAGTGGAGCGCCTTCACCGCAGCGGAGGCACTGCGGATCGCGCAGCGTCTCCGGAGCGCGGTCGCAGCGGGCTGAGCCAGACGACCGTCGGGGCCGTCAGGCCCGCAGCGACATAATCGCGCCGAGGATAATCTCGGCAGCAAGTGCAGCGTCGGCCGTGTCCGCATCCTCGAGCGGCGTGTGCGACAGACCATCCTTGCAGGGCACGAAGACCATCGCCGTCGGTACGCGATCGGCAACGCACATCGTGTCGTGTGCAGCACCCGAAGGCATCACCATAAATGGCTCGCCCGTCGCCTCGGCCTCGACACGCAGTGCCGCCACGATGCCCTCGTCCATCGGTGTCACCGGGAGGCCCTGACGCTCGACCCACTCGAACCCGCAACCACTCGCCTTGGCACGCTCCTCGGCATACGCAACGATTTGGTCGCGCAGCATCAAGTGCCCACCCGAGACCGAGCGCGTATCGAGCGAGACGCGCACGCCGCCCGGCACGACGTTGATCAGGCTCGGAAACGACTCGATCTCGGCCGTCGTACCAACCGTCGTGTCGCCGATCTCGTTGGCGAGACGCTGCACCTCGAGGATCGTCTCAGCGGCCGGAATACTGGCATCGAGGCGGAAATCCATCGGCGTCGCACCCGCATGGTCCGCACGGCCGGTGAAGTGAAAGTCGCCATGCACATAGCCAGCGATCGCATGCACAATGCCGATCCGATTGCCCGTGTCTTGGAGGACGCGGCCCTGCTCGATATGCACCTCGATCCAGCCCGTCAGACCATCCAACTCGTAGCTACTGTCGCGCCAATTCTGCACGGGATAGCCGGCCTGCTTGGCGGACTCCCAAAACGTGGTGCCATCGGGCGCGAGGATCGTCGTCTGCAGCTCCGCCTCCGTGACACGCTGCGCCATGATGCGCGACCCGAGCAGCATCTGCCCGAAGCCGGAGCCCTCCTCTTCGAGGAACGAGATCAGCCGGAGCGGAATCTGCTCGCCCGACTCCTGTGCGAGCCGGCAGACCTCGAGCGCGGTCACAACACCAAGCGTGCCGTCGTACTTGCCACCATTGCGATTCGAATCGCAATGCGAACCAATCCCGAAGGCGGGCGTGCCCTTCGGCACATTCGACGCAACCAGCGTGCCAACCGGGTCGCGCCAGACCTCGAAGCCAATCGCCTCGAGCGCGCGCGTAAAGTACTGCAGCGTGTTCTCGTAGACGTCCGTGTAGGCATAGCGACGAATCGCCTCGTCGGACTCCGTAAAGTCCGGGCCCGCCAGCGTCTCAATATCGTGCTCGATGCGCTGTGTCGAACGATCGCGGTCGATTGTCAATCTGCGGGCCATCGTGTCCTCCTAGACCTTGACGTCGCCGAAGGCGCCTGCCGCGGCGAGAGCGTCGATTTCTGCGTCGTCCATGCCGGCCAGCTGCTGCAGCACCAGCCGCGTATGCTCGCCACGTTTCGGAGCAGGCCTAAGTTCCTCGGCGGCTCCCGGCATGCGCAGTGGCGAGCGAATTTGGCGCACCGTGCCCAGCACGGGATGCTCCGTCTCGGCGATCAGATCGCGCGCGATCGTTTGCGGGTCTGCACAGGCCTGCTCGACCGAATAGATCGGACCGCTCGGTACGTCGGCCGCAGCAAGGATCGGCAACCACTCGTCCGTCGTACGCGCTGCCAGCGCCTGCTCGAGCTCGGCGGTGCACGCATCGCGGTTCGTCAGGCGCGCAGCCATCGTGGCGTAGCGCTCATCCTCCAACATCCACTCGATGCCGAGCGCGCCCACCAGATGCTCGAAGAACTTCTGCTTCGGACAGGCAATCACGACCCAACCATCGGCCGTGGGAAAGTTGCCAAACGGCACGACGGAGGGATGCTGCGAGTTGCGCGTACGGATCGGTTCCCAGCCGCGCGACAGGTGCCACGTCGTGACGTACATATCGAGATTGAGTGCCGTCTCGAATAGCGAGACATCGACATCGCATCCGTCGCCATCGCGGCGCGCGCGCCAGAGCGCGCACATCAGCGCGAGCGCAGCCGCGTACCCCGTCGACATATCGACAAGCGATAGACCACTCTTGACGGGTGGCCCATCGGGATCGCCCGTCAGGCTCATCCAGCCCGCCATGCCCTGTGCGATGTAGTCGTAACCACCCTCGGCTGCGCGCGGCCCTGTCATCCCAAAGCCGCTCAGCGAGCAACAGACAATCGCCGGGTTGAGGTGCTTGAGATCGTCGTAGAGGATCTTCAGCTTGCCCGGACCGTCGCCGCGCAGATTCGAGAAGACGGCGTCGGCGTGGGGGACGAGGCGCTCGAACGTCGATCGACCTTCGGCGCTGCGCAGGTCCAGCGAGATCGACTCCTTGTTATGGCAGAACGTCTCGAAGAAGAGCGAGTCCTCGCCCTCCTGGAAGGGCGGCACGTAGCGGCCAATGTCGCCCTTGCTGCCCGGGTCTTCGAGCTTGATGATGCGCGCACCAAGATCGGCCAAGTGCACCGTGCCCCACGGACCCGCACCGTACTGCTCGATCGCGAGGATCGTGACGTCGTCAAGGGGTCTACGCATATCAGGCAGGGTAGTCGGTTTCGTGATGGGGCCATGCTCGGTTTCGTGATGGGGGGCGGATCCCACAACCGCGCGGATGTGAGATCCGCCCCCCTGAACCATCTGTCGAGCGTGGTTGTGTGTGGGGGGCGGATCCCACATCCGCGCGGTTGTGGGATCCGCCCCCCATCACGAAATCACGAAACGCGAGCCTTCTTCTTTGGAGCAGCCTTGGGCGCAACGTGTTTGCCCGTATGCGGCGAGATAGCCATGCGGTGCGGGAGGGTCACTAGGGAGAGCATCTCGCCATGGAAGTTGCGACCACGCTTCTTCTGCAACTGCGCGCGCAGCTGCTTGGTCTTGACCATGTCGATCACGAGCGACTTGGGATCGAGCACGACGCCATAGGCCTCGCGGGCCAACTCGACAGTCGTGAAGTCGTCGAGGATGTCCTCAACAACCAGCTTTGGATCGCGCTTAAGGGGGTTGCCGTAGCCACCACCACTCGGCTCGATCAACTCGATCGCATCGCCAGCCTCGCACATCAGACCAGTCACCTTGGCGGGAATCTCCTCGAAACCACCGGCAGCCTTATGATGCCGAACGATCGCTGGCAGGCCGTCATAGCCGCCGAAGATGCCGCGCGGGGGATCGGTATGACGATCGCCCTCACAGGAGTACGCACCCGGCTCCAAGAACCGGTTCGTGCGCACGATGCCGATACCGCCGCGCCACTGACCCGGCGCCGCCGGCTCGTCACGCAGCTCGTAACGCTCCGTCCGCATCGGGAAGCGCATGTCGAGCTCCTCGATCGGGTTATTACGCGTATTCGCCATCAGGCAGTCGACAGAATCCATGCCGTCGCGGCCCTTGCGGCCACCATACGAGCCCTCATTGACCTCGAGATAGAGCCAGTACTCGCCCTTCTCGGGAATAAAACCCGCGTACGAGCAGAAGTGGATCGCTGCCGAGTTACCCGCCGTGACGAGATCCGGCACGACCGTCGAGAGCGCCACGATCGTGTTATCCACGACACGCTGGCACTGGTTGAAGCGCGAGAAGCAGGCGCGCGGGAAGTTCGGATTGAAGATCGAACCCTTCGGTGCGATCACATCGACGCAGCGGAAGATGCCGTCGTTCTGTGGCACCGGCTCGTCGAGGCGATCCTGATCCAGCAGGATCGTACGGATCGCGAAGTACGCCGCGACCAGCAGCGACCCCTCGAACGGCACGTTGTACCCCGTCGGCACCTCGGCATTCGAACCCGTCAAGTCGATCGTAATGTGATCGCCCTTGACGATGATCTTCGTCTCCACACGCAGGCGCACATCGCGGTTGCGACCATCATCGTCGAGCCACGCCGTCGGCGACACGTACTCGCCGTCCGGCAGCTTCTTGATCTCGTCGCGCAGGCGCTTCTCCGAATAATCCATCCAGTCGTACGCCGCCGACATGCACGTGTCGGCGCTGTACTTCTCGAGCAGGCGATAGAAGCGGTCACGGCCGAGCAGACACGCAGCCATCATCGCGTCCATGTCGCCGCGGTTCATCGTCTCAGTGCGCACGTTGTCGAAGACCATCTTGTCGAGGTCCTCATTGAGCACACCGGCCTCGTACCACTTGAGGCCGTTATAGATCTTCGCCTCGGCGTACATGTCGAAGGCGTCAGCGTTGATGCCCGGATACGAGCCACCGACATCCAAAACGTGCGCGGTGACGGCCGCAAAGCCAAGCACCTCGCCCTTCCAGATGATCGGCACAGCGACCGCGATATCCGGCGTATGGGACGCGCCGAGGTACGGGTGGTTGTGGATGATCACGTCGCCGTCCTTCAGCGACTTCTTGTCGATCCGATGCAAGAAGCCGCGGATGTACCACGGCAACGAACCAATATGCATCGGCGTCGACTCGGACTCGCAGAGCTCGCGACCATCAACGTCGAACAGGCCCGCGCCGAGATCCTCGGACTCGCGGATGATCGACGAGTAGGACATGCGGAACAAGACGCCCGCCATCTCCTGCGCAATCGCGTCGAATGCGCCACCGAGCACGCGCAAAGTAATCGGATCTACGCCAACCCGCTTGCGGGTGGGCTTGCCGGGATTGATGCCAACTTCTGGCAGATCAGCCATGGGAATGCCTCTTCTTTCGCAGTCGGGGTTAGTGGCCGCTCTCAGCGGCCTTGGCCACTGCAGCGGAGTATTTGATGATCAGGTTGCCGTGCTTGTCCACGTCGGCCGTATAGCCCGGCGGGACGACACTCGTCGAGTCGAACTGCGTGATGATTGCCGGACCAGAAATGTGGTTGCCGGCACGGAGTTCGGTGCGCTCGTAGAACTTCGTCTTGAACTTCGCCAGCTTGCCGGCCTTCTCGAACCACGCATCAGCCGTCAGCTTGAGCGCGCCCTGCGGCGGAGTCGCCGTGCCCTTCTTGGCCAGCGTCGGCTTGAGGCCGGGCATCTGGCCAATCGCGCGGACGCGAATGTTCGCAATCTGCACGTCGGCACCTTCGAAGCGCCGCGAAAACTCGCGCTCGTGGATGTCGTGGAACCGATTCTTCATGTCCTTGATCCAAGCAGCATTGATGGCGCCGCCCTTCGCATCGACACGCAACTCGTAGCCCTGGCCCTCATAGCGGGCATCGACGACGCGCTCCAAGCGGATCTTTGACTTTGCAACCTTATCGGCTGCGAACTGCTTCATCGCGTCCTTCTCGAGTACAGCGAACTGCTTCTCCAGCAACGCGCTCGCCTTCGGGTTGGCCGCTAGTTCCGAGGCCATCACGTACGACGTCTTTGTGTACTCGTAGACGAGGTCCGTGGTCAGCAGCCCCAAGGCGGCGGTGATACCCGGGTAGTTCGGCACCAACACGTACTTGACGCCGACCTCAGGCGCGATGTGGCTCGCGAATAGCGGGCCACCGCCACCCTCAGCGACGAGTGCGAACTCGCGCGGGTCGAAGCCCTTGCGGACCGAGGACTGCTCGATCGCATCGACCATCGAGTGCACGAGCACCTTGAAGATGCCGAGAGCGGCCTCTTCGGTGCTCATCTTCAACGGCTTCGCGATCTTCGAGTCGATTGCCTTGCGGGCCAGATCGACACGGAGGTCCTTCTTACCGCCGAGGAACAGTTCGGGACGCAGCCAGCCGAGCGCGATGATCGCGTCGGTCGCCGTCGGCTCGGTGCCGCCCTGGTCGTACGCGGCGGGGCCCGGTATGGCGCCAGCCGAGCGCGGCCCGACGCGGAAGATGCCGCCCGAGTCGATGTACGCGATCGAACCGCCGCCGGCACCGATCGTGTCGACGTCGACCATCGGGATCATCGCCTGGTACGGACCGACCTTCGTGTCGAGCAGGTGCTTCATGCGCAGCTTGCCGTCTTGGGCCAAGCCGATATCGGCCGAGGTGCCGCCGACGTCGAGCGTAATCACGTTCGGCTCGTCGGCTACCTTACCGGCCCAGATACCACCGACGACGCCGGCGATCGGGCCGGACATCAGCAGGTTGACGGGACGCTCAATCGCGGCCTTCGGCGTCGCCACACCGGCGGCGCTCGTCATCAACTGGACGCCCGTCTTGACGCCCATCTTGCGTAGCTCGGCGTCGAAGCGCTTGACGTAGTTGCTGACCTTCGGACCGATGAACGCGTTTAGCGCAACCGTCGAGAAGCGCTCGTACTCGCGGTACTGCGGGATCACTTCGCTCGAGACAGAGATGTATGCCTCGGGAAATTCTTCGCGCACGATCTTGGCGACGCGCTTTTCGTGCACATCGTTGAGGAACGAAAACAGCAGGCAGACGGCGACCGATTCGACCTGGGCCGCCTTAAGCTTGCGGACTGCGGCGCGGACCTCACGGTCATCCAGCGGGATCTGGATAGAGCCGTCGGCCAGGATGCGCTCGTTGACGGTTAGACGATTGCGGCGACGCGCGATCGGGAAGGCTTGCCATGGCAGGTTCTGCCAGAGCGAGAAGTTCATCGGCTTCTTGTGTCGCGCGATGTGCAGGACGTCGCGGTAGCCGCGCGTCGTGATCATCCCGACTTCCGCACCGTTGTGCTCGATCACGATGTTGGTGGCGACGGTTGTGCCGTGGAACACCTGGTCGAGTTCCGATGGCTTGATCTTGGCCATTTCGCACAACGTGGCGATACCCTCGACGGTGGCGATCGATGGGTCGGCCGGTGTCGATGGCGTCTTGTGCACCAATACCGTGCCCTTCTCATCGTCCACATAGATGAGGTCGGTAAACGTCCCTCCGACATCGACTCCAATGCGCTTCATCCGGCTCCTCCGATAATTTCTGTTCGTTCCCGATCCCCGTAGCAGTAATCGTCGACGAGCGACGGCTACCGTAAATCCTCCGGGGACAATGCGTTATAGAGTCACTCGGGTGTCGGTGTCAAACTAGAGGCACCAAATCTTCTGATGCCACCTACCCATTTCGCCCGGTCAACCTGGACGCTAATGCT
>JBCKBR010000046.1:0-14129 GCA_038911065.1 Gaiellales bacterium
ATGGAGGCCATGGACGATGGGCGTGCCTTCGAGCGCGAGTTGCTGGAGCGACATCCGATCGGACGCTTTGGCACGGTCGAAGAGATCGCCGACGCCTGCGTGTTCCTTTGCTCGAAAGAGGGCGGATTCCTGACCGGCGCCCGTATTTCGATCGATGGAGCCTATAGCCGCGTATGAGAATCGTCGATGTCCGCACCCACGTGCTGCTCGATCCTGGCTATGACATTGACGCCACGAGTTCTGCGCAGGACACCATTGTGGTCGAGATCGAGGCCGACAACGGGCTGATCGGTATTGGCGAGACGGATCTCAATGCTTGGGTGGCAAGAGCCTGCATTGAGGCGCCCGGTACCCACACCATGGATCGCGGCCTGCGTTCGATGCTGATCGGCAAGGAGGTCGGCCCGGCCGAGGAGATGTGGCACGATCTCTATGTTGGTACGGCGATGACGGGTCGACGGGGCGCACTGATCAATGCGATTGGCGCAATCGATATCGCGTTGTGGGATCTGCGTGGCAAGGCAGCCGACGTCCCAACGTGGCAGTTATTGGGCGAGCAGGTACGTTCTGAGTTGACGCCGTATGCATCGTTGCAACCGGAGGTAGGTTCGATTGAGGAGTACATCTCGTCGATTACGGCGTGGGCGACAAAGGCCAAAGATCTCGGCTTCACGGCAGCGAAGCTCGAGGCGACGTTCTCTGGACCGTACGCGCACGCCGGGCTCGATGGACCCGACTCGTGGGTCATCGACACGGTGCGTTCCGTGCGCGAAGCCGCTGGGCCAGACATGACATTGATGGTCGATGTCCAGTACGCATTCGACGACGTGGAACGTGCTCTTGCTGTGTGCCAAGAGCTCGCGCAATTCAACATCTACTTTCTGGAGACTCCGTTATGGGTGGATGATCTTGATGGCTATGCCGCCCTCCGCGAGGCTTCGCCGATTTGGATTGCACAGGGCGAATGGCTGACGACACACCACGAGTTTACCCAGCTGTTGGACCGCGGCTGTGTCGATGTTGTCCAGCCTGATATTGGGCGTATCGGTGGTCTGACGGAGGCACTCAAGGTCTGCCGCATGGCCGAGGAGCGCAACCTGATTGTCGTGCCGCACGCATGGAAGACCGGTATCTCGGTTGCCGCCGCCGCGCATCTCGCGACGGTCACGGAAGCGATGTCGTACTTCGAGTTCCTCCCCGCCGAGTTCTGCGAGTCGCGCCTGCGCCGAGAGCTCACAGTCGACGAGCTGGTCTACCGCGATGGCCGCCTCGGCATTCCAGAGCGACCCGGACTCGGGTTTGAGCTTAATCGGGATGCTCTCGAAGAGTTCGTGGCGGAGGCGGCGCGCATTACACCCGCCAGCCTACGATGACAAACCAGCCACTGGCAGACCCGCCGCTCGAGGCGGCGCGGATTCTGCAAGCGGCGGATCTGCAGGGCGTCGTGGTGCGGCTGATCGGTGGTCTTGCAGTTCAGATGCTTGTGGGCACGCCCGACGCCCGGCTCGCTCGAGCCTACAAGGACATTGACCTTGTCACGCTCAAGGGACAAGGGAAAAAGCTCGTGCCCGTGATGGAGAGTCTCGGGTATCGCTCGAACGTGCGGTTCAACGCGATGCAAGGGCATGAACGCATGCTCTTCTACGACGATACGAACGAGCGCCAGGTGGATGTTTTTGTGGGTGTCTTCGAGATGTGTCATCGCATTCCGATCACGGAGCGAGTGGCGCACCACGCCTCTACCGTCCCGCCTGCCGAGTTGCTTCTGACCAAGCTGCAGGTCGTCAAGTTGAACGATAAAGATCTCCGCGACCTCCTCCAACTGCTCCTCGCGCTACCACTCGAGGAGCATTCTCTCCAAGGTGCCGATGCGATTGACATCGGTGTGGTGGGGGACTTGTGCGCAGCCGACTGGGGTCTCTGGCGGACCACACAGCTGAACCTTGATCGCATTACCGAAGGCGTCAGCGCGTACGGACTTGGCGCTGACGACGAGGCAACGATCAAGGCTGCAGTCAGTCGGCTGCGCGCGGGCATTGATGCTGTTCCAAAGTCGCGGCAGTGGAAGCTGCGTGATCGCATCGGCGATCGCAAGCAATGGTACGAAGATCCCGAAGAGATCGGGACGGCGTGAAGTCGCGGCTGCGTGTCCTGGCATGGGATCACCCGCGCGCCGTGTTACCACTCGAAGCAGCAGGACGAGCGTGGACGATTGCGACCGGTGGTTCGATTGAGATTCTGCGCCGCTCGCTCGAATCGTTTGGCGACGACGTGCCGTCGGCAGACCGTGCTGATCTCGTCCTGATCGACCATCCGCACATCGGCGGGGCCGTTGCCGCAGGGGCGATCCTGCCACTTGACGAGCGAATCACTCCCGACACTCTCGGGGACTTGATCTCCGGAGCGGTTGGACCGTCAGGAGACTGCTACTCCTATAGCGGATCCACGTGGGCGGTCCCCGTCGACGCAGCCTGCCAAGCGATGGCGTGTGGCCATAGCATCGTCCCACCGACAACCGTCACGGACCTACTCGAGTTGGCAGGCTCGCCGAACATCCGCGTAGCCATACCGCTCCACCCTGCGCATGCGATATCGACCTATATCTCATTGGCGGCAGGATTTGGTTGTGCGTCAGTCGAGGAGGCTTTTGGCGAAAACGATGCTGCCCTGTCTGCACTGGTCGCACTCAGCACGCTTGCCGCTTGCGGACCGAGCGAGGCATTCGCGTGGGAACCTCCGCACGCGCTCGCTGCCGTCGAGCGTGGCGCGATCGACTGTGTGCCGTTTGTGTACTGCTATGTCGGGTACGACGTCGCTTGGTCGGACGTTCCAGTTGATGGTGGCCCGCCTCGCCCCGTTCTCGGTGGCGTTGGTATGGCACTACTGGCGGCGTGCGACACCCCAGACGAGGCAGTCGCCTTTGCTGCATGGTACGGCTCGCGCAGCGTGCAGCGGGAGATCGTGTTGGCGTGTGGAGGGCAACCGGCTACCAGTGACGCATGGGATGTTGCGCTCGACCCAATGTACCGGGCTGTGCGGAGCGGCATGCACAACGCGACTGTGCGACCACGGGATCCATGGTGGCCCGCATTTCAGAACGATGCTGGAGTGATCCTGCGCGACGGGTTGCTGCACCGTACGGAACCAGGTCTGTTGTGTAAACAATTATCGGCGCGCTGCTCGCGTCGGGAGAGGGTTGGCTGACGATGAAAGTCACCGCCGTACGCTGCCACGTCTTGCTCGATCCAGGCTATGACGCCGAGGCCACAAGTTCGAATCAGGACACGATCGTGGTCGAGATTGATACTGACGCAGGCATCACAGGAATCGGCGAAACGGACCTCAACGCGTGGGTTGCTCGGGCTTGTATCGAAGCACCTGGCACGCACACGATGGATCAGGGGCTCGGCTCAATGCTGATTGGTATGGATCCTACGGACCCCAAAACCTGTTGGCAGGCGCTCTACGTGGGAACTGCGATGACGGGGCGGCGCGGAGCGCTGATGCATGCGCTCGGGGCAATCGATATTGCGCTCTGGGATATTGCGGGAAAGGCGGCCGGCGTGCCAACGTGGAAGTTGCTAGGCACCGAGCGGCCGGATGCTGTTCGGCCATATGCCTCGCTCCTACCAAACACGGGCAGTACGTGGGAGGATTTTGCCGAGACGCTCGCTGGCCAAGCGATTGATGCGTCGCGACGTGGTTTTCGTGCCGCGAAACTCGAGTTGCTGACGACCGGGCCTTATCGACATATGGGTCTCGACATGCCGGACGAAAAGATGGTTGACGTGATTGCGGCTGTCCGCGAGGCCGTTGGTCCGGAATTCGCGATCATGGTTGACGTTGGCTACGCGTGGGACGATTGGCGTACTGCGATGTCGGTGATCGAAGCGTGGGAACCATATGACGTGTTCTTCTTGGAGACACCACTCTGGACGGACGACATTGATGGGTATGCAGAGCTTGTCAAGCATGCGCCGATGCCGATTGCCGCTGGTGAGTGGCTCTCGAGTCATTACGAGTTCGACGAGTATGTGCGTAAGCAGGCACTCGACGTACTGCAGCCAGATGTTGGTCGGGTGGGGGGTTTGACCGAAGCGATACGCGTTGCCGAGATGGCTGAGCAACACGGCCTCCTGGTCGTGCCACACGGATGGAAAACCGGAATTACGGTTGCCGCGACCGCTCAATTCGCGGCTGTCACAGCGAACCTGCCCTTCTTCGAGTTTGTTCCACCCGAGTTCGCTGAGTCTCGACTACGCCGCGAGCTCGTCATCGACGAGATGACCATTCAACCCGACGGGACACTCCCGCGGCCCGAAAAACCAGGCATTGGGGTGGAGCTTCGACCAGAGGCACTCGAAGAGTTCAGTCGGGCTGCCGCCGCAATCAGCTGACGGTAGGCACCGTGGGGAAACAGTCCCAATAATTTAGGCGGCATCGATGGTGAGCGTCAGCGCCGTTTCGAGCGAAGCCTGCCCAGCGAGGATCAATGCATCGCCCTTGGGCGCAGCAATCTCGAGGCAGTCGCGCGCACTCCAGGGCTCAATGCCGAGAGCGTACGTTCCCGTCAACGGCATCGCATGTGCACCACCAAATGGTTGCCAACAGGTAATCCAAGGAAAGATCGCCGCATCCCATTCGAGACAGACGCGCCGCCCAAGTCGCGGATTCGTTACGGATAATGAGCCGGTGGTGAGATCGGTCAGGAAGATGTCGTCGTGGCTTTCGACCTCTGGTCCCGGGATATCACGTAGGTCCGTTGTGCCGCCGCCGCGTAGGCGCGCCAACGGCCATACCGTCGACTGTCCCGGTGCAAGCCGTGCTGTCTCTTCAAACGGCTCAGAAATCGTGACGATTCTTCTTGCAGCCGTCTCGAGGCGGCAACCTGCCTCAAGAAATGGCGGGCCGATCACGCAGTGATGACCCCACGTGAACGACTGTGGCAAGCTCGAGCAGTTCGTGACACGTTCTAAAATCGTCAAACGAGCCGCTGCACTATCGAGCGTCATCCGACGTTCGAGTCGAAGCGGAAGCGTCGCACAGTCGATCACACAGACCAGCGTGGATTCGCCATCGTGGGTTACGCGCCACGGTATGGCGGCGACTTCGCCGTGAAGTGGCATCTCCTGCCCAGCGACGATGCACGGGTCGTTCGTTGAGGGGAACAATTCTTGCCAGCCACCGGCATAGCGTTCAAGGAAGCGGTGTCCGTCTGAGCCTGCGCGGGGCGGATCGAGACGCGATGGCAGGCCCCAGGGGGCGTGAAACAGTATGTCGATGCCCGTGACTTTGTCGATGACGCGGTGGATTTCGGCTCCGCGTTCGGGGAGAACCGTCACGGCAAGGCCCGACGACTCGATCGTCATGGCCTCCCACCCGTTGATGGTTGCGCTCTTCAACTCGCTAACTCGAACCACCATTGAACGAGATGTCGTGGGCCGATAGTACGCGCGCCCGTTCGCTGGTGATTGCACAGACGAGTTCGACACGAACGCCCCTTCCATCCGCATAGGCGGCCGGCTCGAGCGCGACCACCATCCCAGCCTCGAGCACGGTCTCACTATGCGGGATAATGCGCGGCTCCTCGTGCCAGTGAAACCCAAGACCATGCCCTGTGTGGTGCGGATACTCGTAGCCTGCGTCTCGGAGCACAGCGCGTACGACTGCATCGATTTTGCCTGCCGTCACACCAACACGGAGTGTGCTGATCCCGGCGTCGAGTGCGTCCATCACAGCCTCGTACATCGCTACCGATGCATCGTCGGGTTCGCCGATCGACCACGTGGCGCACGAATCACCCCAGAGGCCGTTGACGCGGGGTACGAGATCGCAGAGGACAAGATCCCCCTCAGCGATTGTCCTCGCCGTTGGCGGCCCACCCATCTCCGCGGTCCTGGAGCCAGAGACGAGGTCAACAATCACCGGGCAGCGCTCGTCAGCGGCAATCTCCATCGCACTGCGGACGGCAGCCCACACCTCGAACTCCGTGACACCAGGGCCAGCAGTCGCTCGCGCGGCCGCCTGTCCCACGGTTGCCACTGCGAGTGCGCGTTCAATGCTCGCGATCTCAGCGACCGTTTTGATGGCGACAGCGCGCCGCAATTCGGCGTCTGCCGCAATCCAGTTCGATGGCAGCACGGACGCCATCGCGAGCGAGAGCTGCGAGCTGTCTACACCAATTCGAATCGATGAGTTGCCCACTTGTTTGAGGGCTCGAGCAAGGGCATCGCTCGCGCTGGTTGGCAGTCCGATCGGTCCCATGGTGAAACCTTCGTACGGTTCAACGGCTGCATCCGTAGGCGCCTCGTCTTCGGAACACACGAGAATCGGAGCAGCATCGCGCGAGGCCACAACCATCGCGGGCATGCCAAACACTGACGGCCCCGTTTCGATATCACCATAGTGCCCCGTCAGCATGCGAACCACTCCCGGGTCGGCCGACACAAGTGCGTCCGCACCAATCGCGTCGAGTGTTTGTATCAGGCGAGGATCAGCCGTGTCCATGCTCACGATTGTAGGCATTTCGCGTCTGAATCACCTGACAACGAACCACGCGGATCTGGCAGGGTGCACATTTTACGCTGGGCGCGCCCCTATGGCACGAATCGAGCGCACGGTTGCCAGGCCGGGTCCGATCGTCGCTCCGAATTCGCTAAAGGGATCAGCGAAGGCAAGTAGCGCGGCGATGATCGCTGCGGTGATGATCAGGGAGCCTCCGACGCGGCCTGGAATTGTTCGGACCCCTGGTTTGGAGAGGGCGACGAGTGGGGCGTGCTGGCCGACGCGCCGTGGCTGCGTGGGGAGGCGATCGGGTAGGCGGTGCCTGCGAGGGTGCACGTCGAGGGCGGATGCCACATCCGCGCGGTTGTGGCGTCCGCCCCCACCCACCAACGCACTACGATCCCTCATAACCCACGAGTTCGGAGACCAGATGCTGTCGGAGCACCACGACGAGGACACCCAGATTGCACCGCTCTATGGGACGCGTGCGATGATCGACCCGATCCCGAAGTGGCAATTGTCCGAAAGGGAGATGCCAGCGGCCGCCGCGTACCAGATCGTCCATGACGAGTTGGCGCTCGACGGCAATCCGCTGCTCAACCTGGCCTCGTTCGTGACGACATGGATGGATCCTGAAGCCGAAAAGCTGATGCTCGAAACGATGCCAAAGAACTTTGTCGACGCGCCCGAGTACCCGCAAACAGCCGAGCTCGAACGGCGCTGCGTCAGCATCATCGCCGACCTCTTCAACGCCGACGCGACGGGCGACACCGCCGTCGGCACATCGACAATCGGCTCGTCCGAGGCCGTCCATCTCGCCGGCCTCGCACTCAAATGGAACTGGCGCAAACGACGCGAAGCAGCCGGCAAGCCAACAACACAACCAAACATCGTGACCGGCTCGAACGTCCAAGTCGTCTGGGAAAAGTTCGCACGCTACTTCGACGTCGAATTGCGCTTCGTCAACATGACACCCGAACGCACCATCATCGGCGTGCCCGAAGCAAAAGCACTCGTCGACGAAAACACGATCGCCGTCGTCGGCATCCTCGGCTCGACCTACACCGGCGAGTTCGAACCAATCAAAGAACTCGACACCATGCTGCAAGCACTCAACGCCGAGACCGGATGGGACGTGCCACTCCACGTCGACGCCGCCTCGGGCGGCTTCGTCGCGCCCTTCGCCTACCCCGACCTCGAATGGGACTTTCGCCTACCAACCGTCAAATCGATCAACGTCTCCGGCCACAAGTACGGCCTCGTCTACCCCGGCGTCGGCTGGGCCGTCTGGCGCTCGCGCGCCGAACTCCCCGACGAGCTGCTCTTCCACGACGCCTACCTCGGCGAAGACCAGATCACCTTCAACCTCAACTTCTCGAAAGCATCAAACCAAGTCGTCGGCCAGTACTACAACTTCCTCCGCCTCGGCCGCGACGGCTACACGCGGATCATGCAAGGCCTCCTCAGCACGTCGAACTACATCGCCGACGCGGCAGAATCGTCGGGGCACTTCCACGTGATCAGCGCACGCGACGCACTACCACTCGTGACAGTAACCCTCAAAAACGATGAGCATTACTCGTGCCACGACCTCTCCGACAAGCTCCGCGAACGCGGCTGGATCGTGCCGGCATACGCACTACCACCCGACGCCGACGAGATCGACTGCCTACGCGTCGTCGTCCGCGAAGGCTTCAGCCGCGACATGGCAGACCGCTTGATGGAAGACGTCACGCGCGCCGTCGATCACCTCAACGAGCGCCCACCCGTACAGCCCAAACGCGTCAAGCACAAGCGGTCAGCACACCACGTGTGCTGAGGGCTGCCAGGGCGGATGCCACAACCGCGCGGTTGTGGCGTCCGCCCTGGGGCTCGTGGGGAGCCGGTTGGGGCTGGGCGTCGCTCGGCAAGCAGTAGCCTCGCTTAGCGCCGTCGGCTTGGTTGTACGATCCGACCGAATGCTCGCTCGACGCCACCGTTGCTGGTGAAGGCGGAGAGCTGAAGCAGCTCCTCTTCGAGCTCGAGCCCTGAGCCGATCATGCCGGATCCGCACAGCCGTATGTCGCTGCCGAGTCCGGCGGAAGGGCCGCGAGCGATGGTCGCTTTTGCGATCTCGTCGACGAAGCTCGTGACGCGTTCGGGCGAGGCGGCTGGCTGGTCGAGTCGCTCCAGCGCGTCGAGCATGTAGCCGGCTCGCAGCTTCGGCCAGAGCAGCGAGAACGCGTCGGGGCGGGAGACGGTATCGAGGCAGATGTCGCCGCCGATCGCGAGCACCGCTCCGCACTGTCCGGCCACGAGTGGAAACGCTTCCTCGAGCTCTCGGAGCCGCTCGCCGTACGCTGCAAACGTGTCGCGGTTGGCACCGGTCGGCGAGTGGACACTCATCCGATGTTGTTTCTCGCCGATCTCGCTCCAGACCTCACCCTGCGCGATGCCACGCGCCAGCGGCTGATCGGCGAGCAGCTCGGCTTTGCGGCGGCGCAGGTGGGCGTGCGAGATGTGCGAGGCCGAGTCGAACATGGCGGAGTCGCTGTGCCACCGGCCCTGCTCCACGCACGAGACGGGAAACGGCAGCTTTGCACCAGCGCCGACCAGGACCGTGACGTTGAGGATCCGGTTCTGCTTGGCACCAACAAGCTCTTCGCCGTCGTAGAGCAGCACGCTCGTATCGAGCGGGTTGACGACCGTGAGCTCGGGCACCGAGCCGGCATCCGAGGTCTCGGTGATCTTGAGGCCGCGCGGCAGCGCCTCGTCGAGCGTGATGTAGTCGGCAACCGCGTCGCCGGTAGGGAAGAGCGGTGTGACGACGATGCCGCGGTGCTCGACCGGATCGCCGAGCCGAAAGGTAGAAGTGGATGTGATCATGTTGGTGCTCCCTTGTTGTGTGTATGGGAGTCGCGGGTAGTGGCCGTTGTGCTTACACCGGTGCTGGCGGTTCTGGCGATCTCTGCCAGGCCGCGTCCGGTCGAGACGTGTCCAATGCGACTGTCCTCCTCGATGCAGGAGGTTCGAGACGGTGAAGGCATCGGGTTGCTGTCGGCACTGAAGCGCGGCCGCAACTGCACGGTCGCGTGCGCTTAGGCGTCGGCCTGCGTGAGGAGTTCCAGCACCAGCTTGGAGCAGCTCGGCCAATCCGCCGGCGTGGCGATCGGCTCGCGCCGGCCGGGCAGCCACGCGTAGCCCGTCATCTCGAGGGCGAGCCGCGGCCGAAAATCGCTGGAGCCGGGGTGGCCTTGCGTCAGGAAGAAGAAGCGATAGGCGGCATCGAAGAACTGGCTCGGGTTGACCGGTGGAATCGCAACGCGCTGCTGAGCGCCGGGGAAGTGCTCAAAGAGCGCGCGGTCCATGCCTGATGCGTCAAAGGCACCCGACGAGTCGATGAAGCCCGCTCGGCACTGCGCGCCGGGACCCAGTTGGGTGAGGGCAGCGGCGATCAGACGAGCGATATGGATGGCGGGGCGGTTTTGTGGGCCTGGCTGCTGCTGCAGCCGCGTCAGCTTGACGATCACACGGACGACGTCCTCGGCCCAATGGGGTTGCGCGGGCCACCACAGGCGATCGTCGGGGAGATGGATCGAGCCGTTGCGATTGAGCTCGATGAATTCGCCGCGCTGTGGCCGCGTCGAGCGCACCGAGAGGACGTCGTACAAGCCGCCGCCGGGGTGGAGGATCGAGACCTTCAGATTGCGGTGATACGGGAGCAGGAGCGAGGCGATCGCCCAGCTCATCACTTCGATGTCGTGCTCGCGCTGCTCGTAGTCAAGTGTGTTCATGCCCGAGAGTCGCGGGACGCGGGCTCGGGCTTACGGGGTGGGTGGTGGCTGCGAGCGTTGCTCGCGGCCAGCTGCGGGCAGGGTGGTTTGGCTCACACGCGCCGGCGCGCGCTCGTGCATATCCGCTGTAGCGACGGAGCCGGCTACCAGCGCCGCCGCACACCGTACGCGTCAAAGGCGGTGTCAACGGAGAGGACAACGGCGTTCTCGACTTGGGCCTGCGCGATCAGCAGGCGGTCGAACGGGTCCTTGTGGTGAAACGGGAGGGTCTTGACTACGGCAGCGTGCTCGATGGTGATGGGTAGTTCAACCGCGCCGCCGCTCAGCATCAGCGCGATTGGGTCGCCGATCACATCCAACTTTCCGAGCGATGACTTCAACGCGATCTCCCAGGCAACCACGGCGCTGATCAGCACCTCGTGACGTCCAGATTCGAGCAGCACGCGAGCCCGTACGCTGAGCGCCGGATTGTCCTCCATCAGCCAGAGGACGGCGTGTGTGTCGGGGAGGAGCCTCAACGAGCACCGAGCGCATCGGCGAGGTCATCGGGGAGCTCATCGAAGTCGTCGGCGATGCGGATCTTGCCCTTCAGGCTGCCACGAACCGAGGCCAGCGTGGGCGCAGCTTGCACGACCGGCACGAGGTGGACGACAGCACGGCCGTTGCGCGTGATCACGACGTCCTCGCCGTCGAGTGCCTGCTGGATGAGGCGCGAGAGGTGTGCCTTTGCTTCCTGGATGCCAACCTGTTTCATGGAAGAGAGTGTACTATAAAAGATGGTTCTCATGGTCTGTTTTTATGGATGGCTGGTGGTTGTGGATCGGGTAAGGCAGCGTCAGATGAGAAGTTCCCATTGGGGTCTGACCCCAATCGGGCTCCAACCACGGGCACCCCAAGCATCACCAGGCACACCATCGCCCTCGCTCGAATGCCCGCACCCGCTGCTCGCTCCTTTGGTCTAGCCCTCCTGGTGGTGCGGATTGGGTTTCGCTGTGTGATTGATGCGAGCGGGTGCGCGCGTCGGAGGCAGGCATTGAGCGGAATCTCGTGACGTTTCTTGCGAGTCTCGCGTGCATGCGGTGCTGGTGCATCACCTGCCCGGTTGACAGTGAAAGGCATGGTGGAGGTATGGCCTCGCCTTGTCCTCTCGTTGTTGTTGATACCTCTGCCGCGATTGAGATTCTGGTGCCCGAGGCCGTGTGTCACCACCAGTACACGCGGATGCTGCAGGTCGTACGGGCAGCGGGGATCGAGGTTGTCGCGAGCGAACTGATCGAACCGGAACTCGTCGAAGCTGCCTACACCTGGGATGCGCGGCGGGCGTATCCGCGAACGTGGCGCGTCTTGCGTCAACGCGGAGAGCTGAACCGGCCGCACGCTCGCGAATTGACAATCCTTGCTGACTGGCGCCGATTACTCTCCGCAGGGCTACACACGGTCATTCCCATCGCCGATGTCATCGACGAATCTGTCCAGATCGTCCACGACACGGGGATTGGGTCGTACGACGCAGTGCACCTGGCGACTGCGGCTCGCGTGGGTGCAGCGCTCATGACACACGACCGGGGGATGATTGCGGTCGCACCGCGAGAGATGCAGATCCTCAGCGAGAGGCGGACTTCTCAGTGAGGGTTGGTCCTGTGATCCTTCTGCTCGCTCGTGCGTCGAGTAATCAGTTGGCAGGAATGGACAGCGTGGCGTATGCTTGGCCTGTGGCCTCCACTGATAATCCATTTGCCGTATTAGATCTGCCGCCCGGGATGACCCTCACACGCGGACGCGGACCGGATCTCGCATGGGGCATTGAGCGCATGTCTGATGCGTGGCTCGCGGCACACACACGACCCGGCACGTACTCAGACCCCAAGGAGTGCGCGCGGCGTACGGGGGAGCTCGCGGGGACCGTTAGCATCGGTCGCCGACCCGTCAAGGCCGACTATCGGGCGCGCTGGCGGTACAACCCCGAAGAGTTCGACGCCAACGGGGATCCCGTCAGGTACGACTGACCTTCTCGTTTCCCGTGGCCGTCGCCGCGGAGTTCGATGTAGGCGGCCAAAAACGCTGAGTGGGCACGCGCCGCGGCCTCGCTGTGCGGCACGGTCAAGCCGCAGCAACCGTCGGCACGCGCTAGATCGAGAAGTCGATTCCTTCGACCACAACGGTGAGGTTAAACGGATCGGCCGTGAATGAGATGCCGCTGCTCACATTGACGAAGGTGCCGCAGCCGCCCCAACCGCCGCTGTAACTCGTCAGGCACGTCGTGCCACAGTCTCAACGAGCGCCGAGCGCATCGGCGAGGTCATCGGGGAACGCATCGAAGTCGTCGGCGATGCGAATCTTGCCCTTCAGGCTGCCGCGAACCGAGGCGAGCGTGGGCCTAGCCTGCACGACCGGCACGAGGCGGACGACGGCATGACCATTGCGGGTGATGACGACGTCCTCGCCATCGATTGCCTGCTGGATGAGGCGCGAGAGGTGTGCCTTTGCTCCCTGGATGCCAACCTGTTTCATGCAGCAAAGTCTACGAGAAAATCTGGGTCTCATGGGCGGTTTTTATGGATGGTTGGTTCGAAGGCACCTACGCCGCTCGGGCCCGACGCTTTTGGCGGGCTCGGTGAGGCTGGGGTGGACGATGCCCGCAGGGCGGACCTCACATCCGCGGGGTTGTGGCGTCCGCCTTGGTACTCGACCAACCAACGCAGCGCGTGCCAGCACGAGGGCGGATCTCACATCCGCGCGGTTGTGGGATCCGCCCTGCGTGGAGCGGCGATGGGGTAGGCGGACATCACATCCGCGCGGTTGTGGGATCCGCCCTGGCCACAAACTCGACGAGTGCGGAACGCCGGCGAATCGGGTCCCCAGGCCATCGCTTTGTTAGCCTGTCCCGACCAGAGGAGAGCCAGATGAGCGAGAACCAGACGGGTCGGCCGAACGTTGTGATGATCGTCGGCGACAACCACGGCCGCGGCGCGGTCGGCTGCTACGGGCAGACCGGCGGCGACTTCGAGACGCCGAACATCGATCGGCTCGCGGCCGACGGGCTGCGGTTCTCGAACTACTTCTGTTCGAACGCGTACTGCTCGGGCTCGCGCGCGACGCTGCTGTCCGGTCTGATGCCGTCACAGCACGGAGTGCACAGCTGGCTGCAGGACACCGGGCAAGGGGACTGGCCGGATGACTGGTTCGCGGTCGGCGAGTTCCGGACTCTGCCGGCGACGTTGCACGACCGCGGCTACCGCACCGCGCACGTCGGCAAGTGGCACCTCGGTACGCCCTGGCGGGCCGCTCCGGGGTTCGACAGCTGGGTCTCGTTCGCGCTCGGCGACACGCTCGATTTCTACGACAATGAGATCGTCATCGACGACCAGCGGACCAGCCTGAAGGGCCGGCACATCGTCGACTTCTTCTCCGAGCAGGCGGTCGAGCGGCTGCGAAGCCTGAGCGAACAGCCAGAGCCCTTCTTCCTGTCGGTCTGGTATGACGGGCCGTACGCGTTACCGCCGACGAACCTCGGCGCCGACCCCCGCAACCCGTTCTACGAGCAGTTCGCCGACCGCGAGTTTAACTCGGTGCCGCGCTGCGCCGTCGATCCCGATCTGATCCGACTGCTACAGCTCGAGGAGCTCCCGGACGAGGACTATCGGTCGTTCCTGTGGGACGTCGTGCGGATGCAGAACGATCTGCCGTCGCTGGCGAACTTCGCCTCCCAGTGCGCCCTCGTCGACCAGGGGGTCGGGCAGATCGTCGACGCGATCGACGCTCTCGGCCTGGCGGAGGACACCCTGGTCATCTACACCACTGATCAGGGCAACCTGTTCGGACAGCACGGCGCCTGGGGCCACGCCTCCAGCT
>JBCKBR010000047.1:0-13599 GCA_038911065.1 Gaiellales bacterium
CGTGGATGTCCGCTTCGTCGAGCAGTTGGATCGGGTGCGGCACGAAGACCATCCGGTAGGCAGCGAGCCCGAGCCGCTCAGCGACTTCGAGCGCCTCGTCACCAAACGGCTCCGTGCCAACTGCTGCGGTCGCAATCCCCATCGCCTCGAGCCGTACGACGTCGTGCAAACTGCACGACACGCACGATCCTCAATCGGCCAGTCCTTCCACCGCCAGATCGCCGTGGATCTTGACTTGTTCGAGAAACTCGCCGGGGGCCCGACGCGAGAATGTCGGCTTGACGAGGCGATGGGTGAACGCGCCATCGGCTCGAAAACGCTCCTCGAGTCGGTCGAGAAACTCGCTGCCACGCGCCTTGGAGATGTCGAGCAGCACGACGCGGGCACCTGCCAGTGAGGCAGGGCGTGGGGCAAAGGCGACGGGTGTGGCGGTCGTGTCGTCGAAGGGGCTGACGTAGGTGCTCATTGGATCTCCCGGGTGATGGGGGTGGAGCCCATGCCGAGGCACGGGCCGAAGACGGCAGAGAAGCGGCCGGCCTCGCCGCCGGCGGCGACGAGCATGATCTGGTCGGGTGAGAGCCACTTGCGAAAACTCGCGTCGGGATCTGCATGTGCAGCCGGTGGTGCCTCACCGAAGGTGATCAGCTCGGCACCGCGGCGTTCGGGGGCGGCAAAGATCGCATTGCGGACATCGTCCTTGCTCCAGCCGTGCTCGGTAAAGAGCATGACGTGTTCGGGACAGATCACGAAGAGTTGGGTGACATCGGTCAGCGGCCACCAGTTGGGACTCCATGTCGCAGCAGCGGCCCAGGCAATGGTCGCGGCCAATGCTTCCGGCGTTTTCGAGCGATGATCCGAGATGGAAAGGGGTGTGTCGCAGCCGATCACGGTGGCGGTCGACGTGGTCGCGGCATAGCCACGCTCGACGTGGAGTGGGAGCCACGGTGTGTCGGCCTCCGCGATGCAGAGACCGAGTTTGCCGGGATGGCCAAGCGTGCCGCGGTCGAGGCTACCGGGTGCGCCGCGTCCTGTCAGCTGCACGAGCAGGCGCACTGCGCGACCGATTGTCATGTTTGCGCGCCAGCCGGGACCCAGCGCGCCCATGCCGCTGTGGAGTCCAATCGCCTGGCGCACGGGGCCATTGACAATCACCGTCTGTCCGGGTGGTGAGGTCGTGACGGCGAGCCCGTTGAGGTTGAAGGCCTCGTCGAGCATTGCTTCGCAGGCCGCCAGTACGACGGGGAAGTAGGCTGGTTTGCAGCCGGCGAGCACCGCGCAACTGGCGACACGCTCGTAGGTTGCCTCGCCCATGCCGGGCGGAACCAGGCCGAGCGTTGCGTCTGGGTTGCGACCACCGAGCATCGCCGCGACTCGGTCGGGCGTCGGTGGGATGACGGGCAGGCCATCGGTGTAGCCGAGCTCGAACATCTCCTCGAGCTCGTCAGTTGGCGGAGCCGTGTACGTCCAGCGCGCGGCGCAGCCCGGCTTGGTGGCGGGCTCATCCTGGCCGAGTGGCGTACCGAGTAATTGTGCGAGCCGGTCGCGATCCCAGCCAACAGCGCGATCGACTTCGTTGCCGGCTGCGTCGAAACGCACGGTCGTCGGCACGGTTTCGATTGCGAGGCGTTCGGACGTCGCATATGGAGCCGCTTCTGCGTAGACAGGTCCGTGGTACGCGGCCTGTCGCGCCACGCGTGCTGCAACGGGGGCGGAATCCTCGAAAACGGCCGCGACGTTGCGCACGTCGGCGGCTGCGAATCGATCAAGTGTCAGTCGGCAGGTTGGACAGTCCGACTCCAGAAACACCACAACGCCATCGCGTAGTGGATCGGTCGGCGCATCCGCAGCTATCGCTTCGAGCATGTGCTGACTCTATCGGGTGTTCGCGGAGCGCGACCAGACGCCGTCGAGCAGCGTCACGTCGCCGAGCATGCCGCGTGTGCCAGAGTCGGCCGCGATGGTTGCCTCGGGGAGGACGAGGGCTTGCTCAATATGGGCGCCGCGCGCGATGGTGGCTCGCGGACCGATCACGGCGGGGCCGATGATCGTGGCACCCGAGTGGATTTCGGCGCCGGGGCCGATGAGCACGGGACCAGTGATGACGCTGTCGGGCGACACGTTTGGCAAACCGCAATCGCTATCCATGATCAGATCGCCGTCTGCATCAACATCAACAATGCCACTCGCGATCGCAAGGTTCGTTGTGACGAGTTCGTCGAGCGAACCGATGTCACTCCAGTACGCGTCTGTCTGCCAGGCGCGGATGTTGGCACCGGCGGTGACGAGTCGGGGGAGGATCTCGGAGCCAAAATCGCTTGCGCCCTGTGTGGGGATCTCGTCGAAGATCGCGGCACTAAAGCAGTAGACGCCGACGTTGACGTGGTCGCTGAGGGCGTCGGCCGGTGCCGGCTTCTCTTGAAACGACGTGATGCGACCGGACTCGTCGCTGACGACAACGCCCATACCGGTGATGTCCTCCACGCGCTTGACGGTGATGGTTGCGAGTGCGCCCGAGGCGCGGTGGGCTGCGGCGAGGGCGGCGAGGTCGATCGTGTGTAATCCATCGCCGCTGGTGACGAGAAAGATGTCGTCGTCTTCGGTCAGGTAGCTGGCGCAGTGGCGTGTGCCGCCGGCAGTGCCGAGTAGTTCGTCTTCGATCGAATACTCCACCGGCACGCCGTAGGCGGTGCCGTCGCCAACCACCGAGATGATTGCCTCGGGGCGGTAGTGCAGGTTCATCACGGCGCCGCTGCAGCCGGCGGCCGCGATACGGCGTAGGAGGTACTCGACGACGGGTCGATTTCCCACGGGTGCGACGGGTTTGGGTAGGTGATCCGTCAGTGGGCGGAGGCGGGTGCCGAGCCCGGCGGCCATGATCATCACGCGCATGGGTGCAGCCTAGCGTTGGCGGCTTGCGCGCGCCCCCACGGGTTGCGGTTGCCGGTGCAAAAAGGATCCGGGTACACCTCCTGGGCCTGCGGGCATCGCCTCCGCCAAGCGATCTTCGAATACATCGAAGGCTGGTACAACCCGCAGTGGCCTTGCTACGAGAACGTGGGAAGGTTTTACACGCGGGTGTAGCTGAATGGAAGTCAGGTGCTAGCCGACCAACCAGAAATTCCATCGATTGAAAATAGCAACAGATCAGCAAACTCGGTGGTTCGATACTGAGCATACTTCTCGCGAAGTTGCTGATCCCCGCGTTGCACGACGTTGGTGTCAAGAGTTTCCCTCGAAATCTGACAGAGGTTGACTCTCACCCACCAAAGTTGCGTCCAGTCGCCCATCTCCCATCGCTCGCAGAGCAGAGTGGCCCGGGGTTCCAGTGCAAGATTTTTTGAACGTTGTAAAGCCGAATGCCGCTTAGGCTTGACTCGATCAATTGGTATTACGAGCGTCTCTGAAGACACAACGAAACAAACCGGAACAGAATCGATGAGACGCTCTGGATGAGCGGTACTTAGGATTCCGTGATCAGAGGCGTTGAGCCGTAATCTGCATTCGGCGATCGAAAGGTTCACGGAAGACAGTCTGTCACCTCTCCACGACAAGTCGGTTCCCGCGACCACATGCAGGGTCGTGGTGCACAAAAGGACCCGGGTCCTTTTGTGCAGTGGGGACGGTGACGGTCGCGGTGGGCAATTGCATCCACCGCGACCGTCACCGGGGTGTCCGGCTTAGTGGAACTGCTCTTTCTCGGTGGACCCAACTAGGGCCAACGTGGAGCTTGCTCCAGCCGAAGCGATGGTGGAGATAAGATCGAAGTACCCCGCGCCAACTTCGCGCTGGTGACGCGTAGCTGTATAACCCGCCTCTTCCATCGCGAACTCGCGCTCTTGCAGCTCGACGTACGCCGTCATGCCCGACTTGGCGTAGCCTTGAGCAAGCTCGAACATCGACGCGTTCAACGCGTGGAAGCCGGCAAGGGTGATGAACTGGAACTTGTAGCCGAGCTCGCCGAGCTCGTGCTGGAACGCGGCGATCTCCTCGTCATTCAACGCGCGCTTCCAGTTGAAGGACGGCGAGCAGTTGTAGGCGAGCAGCTTGCCGGGGAATTGCGCATGGATCGCCTCGGCGAACTTGCGTGCCTCCGCCATGTCCGGCTTGCCCGTCTCACACCAGATCAGATCCGCATACGGCGCGTATGCCAGAGCGCGAGCGATTGCGCTGTCGAGGCCACCCGTCACGCGGAAGTACCCCTCCGGCGTGCGATCACCGGTGCAGAACTCCTTGTCGCGCTCATCCACGTCGCTCGTCATCAGCGTCGCAGCAAGCGCATCCGTGCGCGCCACGATCAGCGTCGGTACGTCGGCAACATCGGCTGCCAAGCGGGCTGCCTGCAGGGTGCGCACGAACTGGCTGGTCGGAACGAGCACCTTGCCGCCCAAGTGGCCGCACTTCTTCTCGCTCGCAAGTTGGTCCTCGAAGTGCACACCCGAAGCGCCCGCCTCGATCATGCCCTTCATCAATTCGTACGCGTTGAGGGGACCACCGAAGCCTGCCTCGGCATCAGCGACGATTGGCACAAACCAATCGACCGATTCGTCGCCCTCCGACCACGTGATCTGGTCGGCGCGTGTCAGCGCATTATTGAGACGACGCACCATTGCCGGCACGCTGTTGGCGGGGTAGAGCGACTGGTCGGGGTAGACGTCGCCCGACAGGTTGCCGTCGGCCGCGACCTGCCAGCCCGACAGGTAGATCGCTTCGAGACCACCCTTGACCATCTGCACGGCTTGCCCACCCGAGAGGGCGCCGAGCGAGTGGACGTGATGACGGTTGTGGATCAGGTCCCAGAGTTTCGCACTGCCGCGCTCGGCTAGGGTATGGCGCGGCGTGACGGAGCCGCGCAACTTGACGACCTCTGCGGCCGTGTAGACGCGCTCAATGCCACTCCAGCGGGGATCGCTCTCCCAAGCCTGCTCGAGCTCAGCGATTTGTTCGGCGCGGGTCTTGTCTTTACTCACGGGGGAACCTCCGGTAACGGACTGGTGTCCGAGGTCTAATGGAGGAACTCTACGGTGCGTGTTCGATAAGGTCGAATCAGACTTAATAGCCGTTTTGATAGATAGTATTTATGGATAGATGGATTCTGGTCAACTCGAAGCCTTCGTTCGTGTAGCGCGCAGCGGCAATCTCGGCCCGGTCGCGGCCGAATTGTTCCTCACACAACCCGCCCTAACTGCACGGATACAACGCTTGGAGCGCGAGGTCGGTGGGACCCTATTTCTGCGCTCGCGCCGCGGCATGCGCCTGACCGCCGCCGGCCGCGCATTCCTCCCCTTTGCTGAGCGCACGCTCGAGACGATCGGTGAGGGGTCGCGGCTCGTCAACGATCTGACCGCGTCGGGGACGGGAGCCCTGACGATTGGCGCGCCGCCCATGATCAGTGCGTATCTGCTACCCGGGCTCCTCCGCGAGTTGACAGCACACAACCCGGAGATGGAGATCTCGGTCCGCGGCGGCCACTCTGATGAGGTGCTCGAGATGGTGCTACGCGACGAGGTCCAGATTGCGTTGATCCGCGAGTTGACGCACCCCGAGCTCGTCACGGAGCGCGTCTTCGAGGACGAACTCGTGCTCGTCTGTGCCCGCGATCACCAGCTTGCGCAACGCAAGACCGTCACGATCGAGCAGGTCGCAGCCGAACGTCTGGTGTTGTTCGACCGCCGCTCATCGTTTGCGGACACTGTCCTGACCCTCTTCCAGCGCGCGCGTCTGCAGCCGCGCGCGTACCTCGAGATGGACAACTCCGAGGCCGCCTCCAAGATGGTCGAGGAGGGGCTCGGCGTCGCGCTGCTGCCACGCACAGCGATCGCGCTTGGCTTGACGGAAGGCTCCCTGATCGAGCTGCACCTGCTCAATACTCCCCAGATGCGCCGCCCCGTCGCCGCCGTCTATCGCTCCGATACACCGCTCTCACCCACGGCGCAGGCGTTCCTCGCGCTCGCACGCAACCTCGAACCACAACGCGGCCCGATCGACGACTGACGATGCTCGCCTCCCTGCAAATCCTGGTCGTGACCGCCGTCATCACGAGCCTGATCTATAGCGCGCTGCCAAACCGGTGGGTCGAAGTGCGCCGCGTCTTGGTGCTTGGTGTCTCGGCCGTCGTGATCTACTCGTTCAACCCGCGGACACTCGCGATTGTGTTCGTCGTGACCGCCCTCGCCTGGGGGCTGTATGCGATTGCCCGGCGGCACCCGACGCGCCTGTGGATCCCGTGGCTGGTGATGCTGCCACTCGTCGTCAATGCCGTCACCGAAGTGATGCTGGGCCGCAACTGGGGCGACATCCTGCCGTTTCCCACGGGTTCGCCGAGCACGCCGATGCTAACGAGTCTTGCCACGCTCGGGCTCTCGTTCTACTCCTTCAAGCTTTACGCCTCGATCAAGGAGGGCGTCCATGATGGTGCGCTGCCGTTTCGCGATCTGCTGACGACGACGCTGTTCTTTCCCGCCTTTCCGATTGGGCCGATCGACTCGGCGAAGCGCTTCAACCGGAGCGCACTCGCGGCGGAGCCTTCGGCACGCAACTGGGTGAAGGGCGCGGCGCGCATTGGTATCGGTGCCTTCAAGGTCTTCGTATTAACGCAATGGGTGACGACTGATCTCCCGATCGCGTTGGGGGAACCGACTCTGACGGCCCTCTCGACCCATGGCTTCACGGGTCCGCGCTCGGCAATCGAATACACGATCCTCGCGTTTCTCAGTCTCTATCTCAACTTCTCGGGTTTTACCGATATCGCGATTGGCATGGGGCTGCTCTTCAACTTGCGTCTCTCCGAGAACTTCCGCTATCCACTGCTGAGCACGTCAATCCAGCACTTCTGGCAGCGCTGGAATCTGACACTCGCGCGATTTATCACGACCTACATGTTCAAGCCGATGCTGCGCAAGACCGGACGTCCAGTGGTCTCGCTGATCGTCACGTTTACGCTGATTGGGCTCTGGCATAACCTCAGCGTGGGCTATCTGATTTGGGGTCTTGGGCATGGCTTGGCGCTCGGTTTGACGCTGTGGTGGCGTAATCGGCGGAGCGGGCCGGCGCTGCTGCCCCCGGCCGTGCGGATGGTCGGTGGCCTCGTCGTGACGCTCGCCTTCGTGGCGTTCTTATCGGCGCTCGCGAACCTCTCGAGCGTGGATCGCATGCGCGACTACGTGGGGGCTTTCGTTGGCCTCTAGCCGTCAGCTAAGAGCACAAATCGGTCTCGCGGTGCTCGCACTGCTGAGCCTCGGACTGCTCGCACTCCTGCTCGTCTGGAGCGATGGTCCGCGTGTGCGCTACGCCAACATGGGCTGTCAATATCGGCTGATCTACGCCACCCAGGGCCCCGTCGGTGCGGTTGTGCTGGGTACGTCACGCGCCCAGCGCGGTATCGCGCCCGACGTGCTCGCCGCGGATCTCGGTGGCTCTGCCGTCGCCATCAATCTGGCCCGTGGCGGCCGCGGTCCGGGCCAGCTCTACCAGCAGCTCCTCGACCTAGAATCGGCGCGGGGCATCACGGGGCCGATCGTCTTCGAGTACACGCCGGAGAGCACAGCGTTCTGGCGGTCGGCGCCGCTCTATTACCAGTACCTACAGAACTTTGGCGCGCACGTGCCACTCGACGCGTACATCGATGATTGGCGTGCGAAGCCGCGTGAGCCGTCGTATGCGCGGCTGCACGACCTCTTTGGGCACGTGCGGACCCGTATCGATCTGGGGCTCGAGACGCTGCTGACGGGTGCCTGGCGCAAGAACGCCACGGTCCGTGCAGGACAGGCGCGCAGCGAGGGTTGCATGACTCCAGCGGGTCGTGTCCAGACGGCGGGTCAGCGCCGCCAGCTGCATCGCCGTGCCGTCGCCGTCGAGCGGCAGGTGGGTGCGGAGGGGTCGTGGCGCGATCTCCCCCCCGTCACTAACGACCTCTGGGAGATCAACCAGGACAGCCAGAATTTTTATGTCGGCGAGGTGATCGATTTTGCGCGGAGACATCGACTGCCGGTGGCGTTCGTGGCGATGCCGGGCTATCTCGGTGCGCCACCGTCTTTGGCGACGCTGGCCGCTTTTGAAGACCGCTTCGGCGTGCCGCTCTTGTACCCGCCGCTTGGGGTGCGGGAGGAACTCGCAGACGAGTCGGACTTCCAAGACGCGTATCACCTCAATCCGACAGGCGCACGTATCTATACGCAGTGGTTGGCACGTGTGCTGCGCGACACACCACCGCCCCCGTAGGCGTTACGGCAATCCGGATTAGGCCGTACTCTTGCGGCATGGCGATAGAAACGCTCACCGTCGCCCTGCGCGGTACCCGCAACTACGTGCAGGGATCGCAGATTCTCGCGCGCACAGCCGAGCTGATTGCGGCAGCGAGTGACACGCCGACCACGCTCGTGATGGCGAAGTTTACGCAGATCACGGACCAAGGCGTAATTGTCGCGCTGGCGGACACGGATGCGCCCGACGGTGTCGAGATCGGCCGTGCCCAGTTCGCCAATGGCGCGGAGCGTCAGACGGTGCGATACTTCGAGGTAGCGGGCCCGCAGGCGCCCTGGATCGAAGACGTAGCGAAGGTCACGACGGGCCTAGTGGCAGCGACGGACGGCACAGGGCAAGCCGATTTCGCGATTGCTGGGACGTTCGAGTCGTACCTCGTGGCGATCATCGAATGCGTTAAGGCCGTGCACGATCGTCGGGGTGATCAGGTTTCGGATATCTGGTTTACGGCGCTGATGGGCGCGCGCCTCCCGCTTGCCAGCGTGTACCCGACGACAGGGGTTCTGCGCGTTACCCCGAAGATTGAGCGGATGGTTGACGGGCGCCTGCAGACGCTGAGCCTGCTCGAGACGGAGTCGGCCACGGGTGCGCCGCCACCATTCCAAATCTGTTTCTCTTGTGTAGTAGGAACGTAACGACCGACCCGATGGGGGACGAATGACTCGCGAAGAAGCACTTGCTGTAGTGACGAAAGCGCTAACGACAACGGTTGGCGATGTCACGGGGGATATCACCGAGGATACGAACCTCGTTGATGACGGCATGCTCGATTCGCTCGACTCGATGACGTTCCTGTTCGAGCTCGAGAATGATCTCGGCATCAAACTCCAGGCGATTGACGAGACGTACGAGGATTTCCGCGTCGGTTCGATCGTCGACATCGTCGTCCAGGCGACCGCGTAACGCATTCGGCGTAACGCCGGGCGCTCGCGACGAAAGGCACCATGCTCGCCAGCTTTCAGGTGTTGCTGCTGACGACCTTCGTCGCCAGTTTGGTCTACTGGTTGTTACCGGCCGCATGGGTCGAGGGTCGCCGCGCGGTGCTGCTATTGACGAGTGGCGTTGCGATCTATATCTACAACCCAGCGACGCTCTTTATCGCCGTCGGTACTGCGCTGCTCGCGTGGCTGCTGTACGGCGTGGCTCGACGCTACCCGCGCTACGGCTGGCTGCCGTGGCTGATTGTCCTGCCACTCGTGCTGAACGCGATTGTGCCACTTGGCGAACTCATCCCGTTTCCGTTTGGGAGTACTCGCAGCCCACTGTTTACGAATCTCGCCACGCTGGGACTCTCGTTCTACACCTTCAAACTCTATGTATCGATCAAGCAGGGAATCAAGCTCAAGGCGCTGCCCTTCCGCGAGGTGCTGACGACGACGCTGTTCTATCCGGCCTTCCCAATGGGACCGATCGATGGTTCGCAGACGTTCGACCACGTGGCGCTGTCGCGTGACCCAGACGTGCGCCGCTGGGTGATGGGTATTGGGCGTATTGGCATGGGAGCCGTCAAGGTTTTCGTGATTGGCGCCTATATCAAGCAGGGGCTCGCGATCGAGGTATTTGGTGTGCCGATGGATGGCATGTACGTGCGTGGTTGGGATGGTCCCGTCGAGGCCCTGATCTTTGCCTTCGTAACCTTCGGCTATCTCTACGCCAACTTTTCGGGCTTTACCGATATTGCGATTGGTACGGGGTGGATGTTCAATTTGGATTTGTCGGAGAACTTCAAGTTCCCACTGATCGCACATTCGATTCAGAACTTCTGGCAGCGCTGGCACCTGTCACTGTCGAAGTTCATTACGGCTTACATGTTTAAGCCAATGTTGCGACGCACAGGCAAGGCGGCGTTGTCACTGATCGTCACGTTTACGCTGATTGGCTTGTGGCATCGCCCAACGGTTGGGTACCTCTTCTGGGGTATCGGGCATGGTTCGGCGCTTGCCTTGACGATGTACTACCGCGGACTCAAGCGTCGACCACTGCCACTGCCATTTGTGGTGCGTCGTGTGGGTGGCATTGTGATCACGATTACGTTTGTCAGTCTGATGTCGGCGATTGCGAATCAGCCGTCGAATCGTGTGCTGGCTTCGTACATTGCGGCATTTGTGGGGATTAAACTATGACTCGGAGGTGGTTGTGATGGAACATGCATGGGCCGATTTTTCGAAGCTGGTGGCAGACTGGGTCGTGGCGCACCAACTGCTCGTCTACGTCGTATTGGGTGTTGCTGCGTGGGCTCTGATTGCCCTCAACTATCCACTCGAATCCTTGACCCCGGTCTACGCGAACTTCTAACGCTGCAATGTCGTCTCGTTACCGTCACCTAATCCAGTTCGCTGCTGCCTTTGTGTTGGCGTGCACACTGTTTGGTGTGGTCGCGTTGGTGGCGTGGTCGGATCAGCCGCGTGTGCGGTACGCGTCGTTGAAGTGCGTGTATCGGCAGATCTACAACTATCAGGGCCCCGTCGATGTCGTGGTCGTGGGGACGTCACGCACGAAGTGGGGGGTGTCGCCGACGGAGGTCTCGACGGCGATCAGTGCGGGTCAGGAGCCACCAAAGGTGGTGTTGAATTTGGCGCGCAGTTGGCGTGGTGCTCAGCAGATGTTCCAGGAGGTCAAGGATCTCCAGAGCGAGCGTGGTATTCGGCAGGCGATTGTCATCGAGTATTCGCGTGAGGGCGATGTGGTGGCGACGAGTCAACGGTATTACGACTACTACCCCGATCATGCTGCGCTGGTGCCGGTCGAAGAGTTTCTTTCGGATCCGTCATTGAAGCCGCGCGAGCCCGCGTACCTCCGATTTCGGGACCTGCTCGAGCTGGGGCAGCAGCGAGTCGATTACGCGCTGGCTCGTCTGCTGTCGGGCAAGGCCGATACGAATCTGACGATCCCGGTGACGGAGCGACCACAAGGCGTTTCGGATGGCTGTACGGGTAAGGATCGTCCGTTTAAGCAGGCAGCCTTGGATGGGTGGGAGCAGCGCACGACGAGGAGGAGTGGGCCGTGGGAGGAGCGCAAGCCAGGGTCGTGGCGGATTGGCGCGATCAATGCGGATGCGCAGCGCGCGACGTTGAAGGAGATCGTGGCGTTTGGCAAGGAGCATCAGATCGCCGTGTACTTCGTGCTGATGCCACGCTATCTCGATCCGCCGACGAGTCCGGCGTATGTGCAGAAGTTCGAGAGCATTGTTGGTGCGCCGCTATTGGTGCCACCGAAAGACGTCTTGCGTCGGCTCAATGATGGTGGTTACTCCGATCCGAACCACTTGTACGAGCCGGGGCGGAAGATCTATTCGAAGTGGCTCGGGGAGCAGATTCGCGGCTAGTTGTTCCTGATGGGGGGGCGGATCCCACAACCGCGCGGATGGGCGGACCCCACAACCGCGGGGTTTTGATGTCCGCCCCCCCAAACCCAACCACGCCCGACAGACGGTTTTAGGGGGCGGACATCACAACCCCGCGGTTGTGGGATCCGCCCCCCATCAGGAACAACTAGCCGACGATCGTGACGGTCGCACGATCATCCGTCGCGACGAAGCGGACGTCGTTGTTCCAGCGGCCCGTGAGGGTACCGCGGAGGGCGAATCGCCCTGTTTGAGCGTTTTCGGCTCCCTTGCCGGTGTAGACCACGCCCGGGGTGAAGCTGCAGTGATCGAAGCGGAGCGTGGTGCCCGTCGCGGTCGCCTCAAAGTGCACGCTCCCTCCAACCGTGCAGGCGGTTCCTTGGGTGCTCTCGCCGTCCCAGTAGCGGTACTCGGGGATGTAGTTGAATTGCTGGCGGAACGAGATGAGGCTGGCGCGCATGCTCGTAAAGTCGCTGGCGTGGAGTGGGGCGAGTGGGATGTAGTTGGCGACGATTGGCCCGGGGCAGATGGTGGAGCGCTGTGGGGGGAGTTTGCCGCTGGTGAGGAAGTCCAGGACGAGCTTGTCGGGGCAGGTATTACCCCAACCGAAGGTGATGTGGGGCCCGCCACGCGTGGTGATCAGGTACCCGTCGGCGAGGCGCGAGTAGACGTCACGGCCTTGGCTGGCGGGTGTGATCGGGTCGGAGGCCGCGACGATCACGAGCGTGGGGATGCCGGTATTGACGAGTGCTGCGGGCCGTGTTTCGCTTGGTTGGGAACCGGGCCACCAGATGCAGGGGTAGTCGCTCATAAAGACTGCTCCACCAATGCGGGGCAGTGTGCTGGCGACCTGGTTGGCTGCGGCGAGGAAGGCATTGCTGCGTTCGCTTTGCGTTCCGTTGTAGTACCAGTAGTCACGGCAGTCAACGCCGTAGTACAGGGCGTCGGACCAGCTCGGGTCGCTGACGATCGCGAGCGTTTGCGGGTCGATGCTGGCGTTGGCGTAGGCGAGCCGTAGGAGTGGTACGAGGTCGCCTTGGCCGGCGGCAGCGATCGCACGTTGGTACATCATGCGTCCGTTGATGCCGTACATTTGGCCGCTGGTGGCAGCATTGAAGAGGTCGATTGTGAGTGTGCGTTTGGTGGCTTTGCCGGTGGCGAGTGGAAAGCGCACGGTGATCGGTTTGCGCATCAGTCGTGCTTGGAGTGCATCGTAGACGTCGCTGGCACTACCACCGGTGTCGCGCGTGCAGATCGTGCGTTTGCTGCAGTTGGCGAGGGTGTCGTTGAGGACGGTTTCGAAGCCGCGGGCGGCGCTGGCCCAGAATTCGGGGCCACTGAGGGTGAGGTCGACGACACCGTCGATGATCAGTCCTTTGAGTGCGCTGGGGTAGGCGGCGGCGAAAACCTGGCCGTATTGCGTGCCGTACGACTCGCCATAGAGCCAGATCGCGGGGCTGCCGAGGATGATTCGAAAACGTTCGAGGTCGGCAACGGCTTGGTTGGTGCCGAGGTAGGGCAGCAGTCTGGTGGAGGAGAGCTCGCGGATGCACGCTTCGACGTTGTCGGCGGTGTCGGCGCTAACTTCGGTGCTGGGGGTATTGACGCTAAGACCAGCGTTGGGGCAGTTGAGGTTGCCGCTGCGGCCCATGCCACGTTGGTCGAAGAAGACGATGTCGTAGTGGTCGAGCATCGCGGTGGGGTAGCTGCTGAGGTAGCTGTCGGCGCTGAGGATGCCACTGCTGCCGGGGCCACCGGTGGCGACGACATAGAGGCCTTTGCTTTTTTTGTTGGCGGGGCGGACGGCGAAGGAGACGCTCATGCGATTCGTGTTTGTGGCATCGAAGTGGTCGAGGGGTTGCGAGATAGCGACGCACGTAAACTCGCTGGAGATGTCGCATGGTTGTCCGCGGAGTGCCTTGAGCTTTTGCGTTGTTGTGGCACCTGCTGCAGCGGGTAGGAGTGCGATCGTGGCGAGTGTGGCGATGGCGGCGAGA
>JBCKBR010000048.1:0-13245 GCA_038911065.1 Gaiellales bacterium
GCAACGGCGTTGCCCTATTGGCAACTCCAGAGAAGGGCGGTTTTCTGTGTCTGTCCCCAGCTCTACGAAGTACCTCATCATCGGTGCAGGTGTCCACGGTCTTTCGACCGGGTATCACCTCGCACAACAGTTGCAGGCTCGTGGCCTCGGCTCGGGTGCCGACATCACGATCATCGACAAGTCCGGCATCGCTGCCGGCGCCTCTGGTATCGCCTGCGGCGTCATCCGCAACAACTATTTCCAGCCCGCCATGAGCGAGTTGATGGCTGCCAACGTCGAGGTCTGGGAATCCGACCCCGAGGCCTACCACTACCACGAGGTCGGCTACATCGCCCTCGGCCCCGAAGACCAGGTCGGCGACCTCACCGAAGTAGCGGGACGCCACGAGCAGATCGGCTACCCCTCCACGCTGATCACAGGTGAGGACAACGTCCGCGAGCACATGCTCAAGTTGTTCCCCGACTGGCGCGCGCCCGGCCTCCAAGTCGCACTGCACGAACACAAGGGTGGCTTCGCCCTCAATGTCGAATCGATGCACGGCCTCGCGGCCAAGGCGAAGGGCGAGGGCGTCTCGATCATCGAAGGCGTCAAGGTGACAGGCTTCGAGAAGGACGCCAGTGGCGCCGTCACCAAAGTCAACACCTCCGCAGGAGACATTGCCTGCGAGCAGGTGATCATTGGTGTCGGCCCATGGGTTCCGCGCATCTGGGAGATGCTCGATCTGCCCGCCACGCTTGACGTCCACACCCCGAGCGGTGACGTCCACAAGGATCAAAACATGTGGACGTTCTGGTACCTCCAGGAGGGCGAGATTGCAGTCGATCCACTGATGCACATCACCGCCGACGGCAAGATGCCACCCGTGCTGCACATCGACTCCGATGCACCGCTCTACACCGATGACGGCAAGCTCGTCACCGATCAGCTGTGGGGCAATTACTTCAAGCGCGATCGTCACGGCATCCAGGGTGGAGCCGCACCGATCGCTCTCGATACGGACTTCGAGCTCGATCCGTACCCCACGTCGAGTGTCGACCCGGCCTTCCCGGACATGTGGTGCGCGAGCCTCTCGCACTGCATGAGTCGCTTCGAAGGCTGTCGCGCCAACTATAAGACGGCTCGCTCCGGTGGCGTTGGCGCGTTTACCGTAGACAACTTCCCCGTCTTCGATTACATGTGCGACAACGTCTATGTGATCGCCGACTCGAACCACGGCTACAAGATGATCGGCGTCGGCAAAGAAGTCGCCAACGTGGTGCTCGGTGAGCACTCCTCGCTCCTCCATCCGTTCCGCTACGAGCGCTTTGCAACGGGCGATCTGCACCCCGTTTCGAACAGCCCGTACCCCTGGTCGTAAGTCACCCGGCGCCGTATCCACCGATAGGCGGGTGCGGCGCCGCAGCGTTCGCGGCAACGACAAAGGTCCTTGTTGCCGTCTACCGATCGCGCGCAGTCGTCACCCTGACGGCTGCCCCAACCGACTCAGGCCTTGACGTCTGCGAGGCCCGCCTTCAACGCTGTGGCCAGCTCGTCGATCTGCGCGCGATCGCAGATCAGCGGCAGTGCGGTCACGATCATCGGCTTGACGCGGACGTCCGGACGGACGATCACTCCGTGCTTGCGCGTGGCACCCGCCACCGGCACGGTCAAAGCGTTGTCAATCAGCTCGAGTGAGTGGTAATAGCCCAAGCCGCGCGACTCAACGACGAGATCACTCGAAGCGGCCACGTCGGCCATCGCGGCCGCATAGTAGTCCTCATTGGCGAGCACGTTATCGAGCACCTCAAGACGCTCCATGATGTCGAGATTCGCGAGCGACACGGCGCAGGCAAGCGGGTGGCCACCAAAGGTAAAGCCATGGGCGTACATCGTCTCCGCGTTGATCAGCGGTGCACCCACTGCCTCGGTAAAGACCACGCCGCCGCATGGTGCGTACCCCGAGGTAATGCCCTTTGCGAACGTGCAGATGTCAGCATTGAAGCCAAGGCGCTCCGAGGCAAACCAGCCGCCGACGCGCCCAAAGCCCGTGATCACCTCGTCGCACCACAAGAGCACGCCATAGCGGTCACAGATCTCGCGAATCTTCGCGCCATACCCCTCGGCGGGTGGCAGACCACCGCCATTCTGGATCGGCTCCATCACCACAGCCGCAACCGTATCCGAGCCTTCAGCGAGGATCTGCTGCTCGATCGCATCAGCACACGACAGCGTACAGCCGTCCTTGTCTTGACAGTACAGACACGTGCGCTCGTGCGTATTCGGCGCATGCCGCACGTTCGGATCGAGCGGCTCGAACGGTGCGCGCGACATCGGGATGCCCGTCAGTGAGAGTGCCCCCATCGTGCAGCCGTGGTACGCGCCGCGGCGAGCGATGATCTTGCGCTTGAGACCCAGACCCTGCGAGAGGAAGTGCTGGCGCACGAGCTTCATGGCCGACTCGACCGCCTCGGACCCACCCGACGTGAGCAGCACACGCGCCATACGATCCGGCGCCAGACCGAGGATGCGATCCGTCAACTGCAATGCCGAAGGATGCGTGGCTGCCCAGTTGGGATAGAACGAAAGCGTCTCGAGTTGCAGGCGCGCGGCCTCGCCGATCTCGGCGCCATGCGAATACCCGATCTGCGTCGTAAACAGCCCCGAAACGCCATCGAGCAGACGATTACCATTGCTCTCGATCGCATAGGCGCCCTCACCACTGACGATCACCGGCGGCGACTGATTCTCAAAATCGGCCATCTTCGACCAGTTCAGCCACTCGCCCTTATGGGCGTCGGCTGGTAGGGACTCAAAAGCGGTAAGCGGGTTCACGGATGTCTCCTCTTCGTTCTTACCACGCAGTATGGCGCATCGCGGCACGGATCGATAGCCTCTGCCCAGCATGCAACCGCACGTGACGCACACACAGCTCGAGGGATCGAACGCCTTCACGCTCTTCGCCGGCGAGCTGACGGCAACAATCGTGCCCTCCGTTGGCATGGTGGTTGCGTCGCTCACACGCTGCGGAACAGAACTACTCGGACAACGAGGCGGGCTGACTGCGTACCGCGAGCGCGGGTCGAGCTTCGGTATTCCACTGCTCTATCCGTGGGCGAATCGGCTTGGCGGGTTGGACTACGTCGTCGATTCGACGCGCGTTACGCTCGACCCCGCCACGTCACCGATTCGACTCGACGAAAATGGCCTGCCAATCCATGGACTCTTGACGGCGAGCCCGCTCTGGCAGGTCGAGCATGCTGAAGCCGACGAGGTGGGCGCGGAGGTCGTAGCGACACTCGCCTTCGACGAGCACCCCGAGCTGCTGTGCGGGTTCCCCTTCCCCCACGCGCTCGCACTGACGCATCGGCTTGACGCAGGCGGACTCCAGACCTCCCTGACCGTCATGCCGACAGCCGATACACCTGTCCCCGTCTCGTTCGGCTTCCATCCCTACCTCGCACCGGGAGGTGATCGCAGCGCCTGGACGATCGATCTCCCCGTCGTCACGCACGCACTGTTGGACAACCAGGGACTACCGACAGGCCTACTCGAGCCTGCTAAGTCTGGCCCACTCGAGCTTGGCTCGACGGTCTTCGACGACTTCTACCCAGCGATCGAAACAGACCCGGTTTTCACCGTCTCATCATCGGCCTGCACGTTGGAGATCACGTTCGACGCGGCCTACCCTCGCGCCCAGGTCTACGCACCCGACGCTACGGACTTCATCTGCTTCGAACCAATGACGGCGCCCATCAATGCCTTGCAGTCGGGCGACGGCCTGCGCTTGGTGGCGCCGGGCGACGTGTTTACCGCGACGTTTCGCATCGATGTCACTGGCTCCTGACGCCGCACTCCGGTCAGCTGCTCTGTCCTGACGTATCGCCAAAGAATGCCTGCACGCGCGCGGCAGCCTTTGGGTCGCGTGGCTTGACAACCGGCTTCGGTGTGCTGCGCTCGACCAAACCGCGCACCTGCTCGGCTGCATCGATCGCCGTCAATGCCGCGGTCTCCATCGAGACGAAATCGCTGACCCAGTCGCCTGCCACAAAGACGCGACCACCGAGTCCCGCCTCGAGTGCTCCCTGTGCGCGCCAGCGACCCGGCGCAGCGAATGCACCGGCATGCGCCCATGGCATCACCCACGTCTCGACGATCTGCGAGCGCAGTTGTGGGTAGAGGCGGTCGAGATCTCGCAGGAAAAGCTCCTCGATCTCGGCGTGACTCTTGTCGAGCAGCGGGTAGCCGCGCGACGCACCACCGTAGACCATCAGCACGCTGCCCTGCTTGGGCGTGCCCGCCGCATACAGCGAATTGGTGTGGTTGAACAACATGTTGAAGACGTAGTCGGGTGTCAAAATCGAGTAGAGGTCATCCCATGGCATCGGCTCGGTCTCGTCGGTACGGATGCTCAGCACCACGTGTGGGCCGAAGCTGACACGATCGATTGCGCTGCGAAACCCGGGCGTCATCGCGTCCGCCATGAAGGGAATCAGGTCGGGCGTTGGCACGGCGACGATCGCAGCGCGCGCACGAACAGTGCCCGTGCCGTTGGGGCCTTCGTACCCGACCGTAACGCCGGCGCCATCAAAACGCAGACTCGTGGCGTTGGTCTGCAGGCGGATCTGAGCCGCGAGGTCACGCCCCATCGCCTCCGGCAGCAGACCTGCCCCACCCCGCATGTTACGGCCGAGATCGCCCGCATCCCAGACGTGCCCAAACAGCGCAGCCATGGCCGACACCGAGATCTCGTGCGGATCCGCGATCGTACGGTTGCAAAGAGCGGTAAAGATCCGCTGGGCGTCTGGCTCGAGTGGTCCCAGAAAATCGGCGAAGCTCTCGTCGCCGTGATACTGCAGAAGGCGCAGCCGCACAGCTGCAGCCGTCTCCCCCGGCTGACGCTCGGCGAGACGCATGTACTCGTCGCCGATCTTCTTGACCTTGAGACCAGCACGTGCAAACGACACGCGGCCGCGCACCGAAAGCGGCAACTTGAAGGGCAACAGCTCGAGGCGGGTGTCTTGGATGACGCGATCCTGCAGCGCCACGTTGAGCATCGACCCGGTGATCGGCAGGACCTCGAGGCCATACTCGGTGACGAGCTGTCCGATCGTCGACTCGGGCGGCGGAAACATGTGCGCGCCAACGGACATCGCGAGCTCGCCGCGCTGCTGCGACCAGATACGGCCGCCCACTCGGTCGGCCGCCTCGAGTACCAGCGGGTCGAGATCGCGCAACTGTTTGGCCGCGGTCAGGCCGGCGATCCCCGCACCGATAATGACGACGTCGCGGTCTTCGACCATCTCCGCAGCATAGACGCGAGAAACGATTTACCGATCGGCGCTGTACCGTGTCGTCACGATGCTCGTCGATCTACCACCAACGGCAATGATCGACTGATGCTGGCGGGCTTTAGCGAGCGGCGAACGCTCTACGCCTGCATCCTCGCCACCGGCGCGATCTTCGTCGACATCACCATCGTCAACGTTCTGCTGCCGGAGATCCGTAATGACCTAAACACGAGCCTCGCGCAAGAGCAGTGGATCGTCAATGCCTACCTCGTCACGATGACGGCATTCGTGCTGCCCGCCGGCGTGATGGGCGATCTCTATGGGCATCGACGCATGCTGCAGATCGGCCTCGCCACGTTTGCCTTCGCAACGCTCCTCGTCGGTCTCGCACCCACCGCAAACTTCGAAATCGGCGCCCGTGGCCTACAGGGCCTTGCGGCCGCACTGATGACGCCCGCCTCGATTGCGATTCTCCGCACCTCGATTGCGCCCGAACGACAGGCCCGTGCGGTCGGGCTGTGGGTGACAGGCACGAGCCTGTCCGTAGTAATTGCCCCCGCCTTTGGTGGTCTGATCGGTGGCGTGTTTGGTTGGCGCTGGGCCTTCTTAGTCGTGATTCCCGGCGTGCTAATTGCATTGTTCTTCGCCCGCGGCATCCTCGACACGCCGCGCAGGGAGCGCCGCATTGACTACGTCGGTGGCGTGCTGACAGCTGGCGCTATCGGACTATTGACGGCAGCGCTGATCGAATGGCCTGCCCGCGGCCTAACCGACCCATTGGTGCTGGCACTGCTCGGACTCGGACTCGTCGTCGGCGGTATCTTTGTCGTCCACGAGCGCAGCTTCTCGGAGCCAATGCTTCCCGCGCGTGCGGTCCGCGATCGTACGATGAATCGCGTCCACGTCTTTACTATTCTGGCCTGGTCGACGCCGCTGCTCGTGTCGCTGCTGATCTCGATTCGGTTGCAATCAGCGCTCGGCTATGGACCAATCGCAACGGGCCTGCTGCTGCTGCCAATGAGCGTCATGGTGATGCTCTTCTCGCGCATACTGACGCACGTTGCTGCAGGTAACCAGATGTTGCTGATGCTGCGTCTCGGCCCGCTCCTGACCGCGGTCAGCTGCATCCCCGCGCTGTTCCTTGACGAGGGACGGATCTGGATCACGGTGCCCGCCCAGATGCTGCTCGGGATCGGCATGGCCTGCATGGCAGGGCCGGTGACGCACGCGGTGCTGCAGTTGTCGCCGTCGGGCGACGAGGGTATGCAGTCGGCAATCAATCTGGCAGCAGCCCGCTTCGGCACACTGCTGGCGATCGCCCTACTGGGCATCGCCGCCGCCGTTGGCTGGTCGCTCGCGGGTGGCGGCAACGCGCCAGCGAATGCGCTGTCCGGCACCGGCGCCTTCGCCGAAGGCGCCTACCAGGCGGGCCTTGTCCTCGCCGCCGTGCTCGCCATAGCGGCTGTCCCCTTTGCGACCGCCGCTAAGCGGAAGCCGGCCGCAGCCGCCTAAGCGACGCGACGAGGAAGACCGCTGCGAGGACCACGACGATGCCGAACACCCACTCGTTGACCCGCGCCCCGGCGATCACGTGGGCGGGATCGATGCGCAGCTTCTCGACCCATAGGCGTCCGATGCCGTACAGCAACAGGTACGCCGCAAAGATCGTGCCGACCCTAGCGCGGTCCCAGACGCGCGGGATCACAATCAGCACCAGCACAGCAAAGACACCGAAATTCCAGAGCGATTCGTAGAGAAACGTCGGCTGGAACGTCGCCACGTTGATGTACTCCACGGGCCGATACTGCTCGTCGATCTGTACAGCCCACGGCAGGTTGCTCGGCCCACCAAACAACTCCTGATTAAACCAGTTGCCCCAACGCCCAATCGCCTGCGCCAAGATCAGCCCCGGAGCGATGCAGTCGAACACGCCAAGCGTGGGCAGCCCCAGACGCCGCGCTGCGATGTAGGCACCGATAGCACCGCCAATGATCACGCCGGGCATCCCGAGGCCACCCTGTTGGATCAGGATGATGCGCACCGGATCGTCGGCGAACAGGTACCAGTCGGTGGCGACGTGGTAGAGGCGCGCGCCGATGATACCGGCAGGCACGGCCCATAGTGCCAGCGTGTAGACGCCCTCCGGATCCCAACCGCGACGACGAAACTCGCGGCGACAGATGAAGATCGCAAGCCCAATGCCGATCGCAATCAGCAAGCCGTACCAGCGCTGTCCAAACGAGCCAATTTGAAAAACGTACGGCGAGGACGGGCTGGGAATCGAGGCGAGCAGCATGCCGCTCAGACTATCCCAACTTACGCGTGCCTGTCACGCGTAATCGCTACCGATCGTCGTGATGCGAATGGTGCTCTCCACGCCAAGGTCGTGCGCAGCAGACCGCTGAACACCCGAAGGGCTGTCACCTACCCTGCATGCAATGGCCACTGATCGCTATAGCGCTGCCGATATTCGGGTACTCGAGGGCCTCGAGCCCGTGCGCGTACGCCCCGGCATGTACATCGGCGGCACGAACAGCCGCGCGCTGCACCACCTGCTCTGGGAGGTAATCGACAACTCGGTCGACGAGGCGCTGGCCGGCCGCTGCTCGAACATTCGGGTCGAACTCGCAGACAACGAGGTGATCACCATCTCGGACGATGGCCGTGGCATTCCCGTCGACATCCATCCCGAACAGGGCGTCTCGGCACTCGAGCTGGTCTTCACAAAGCTGCACGCGGGCGGCAAGTTCGGCGACGGTGGCTACAAGGTGTCGGGCGGCCTACACGGCGTAGGTGCCTCCGTCACGAATGCGCTGTCCGAGTGGCTCGAGGTCGAGGTGCGCCGCGACAAGCACCTCTGGAGCCAGCGTTATCAGCGCGGCCTGCCCGATGGTCCCGTGCAGGAGGTGCGCGAACTCAAGAAGGGCGAGGGCACTGGCACGACCGTCAGATTCACACCCGACCGCACGATCTTCGACAAGAACGCCCACATCTCGCCACTCACCGTCCAGCAGCGCCTGCGCGAAAAGTCGTTTCTCGTGCGCGGCCTGACCTTTACCTTGCGCACCGCCGACGGCGCCGAGCACACGTACAAGAGCGACGAGGGTCTCGCCGACTACGTACGCGAACTCAATGAGAGTCGCGACGCGGCACACCCGACAGTCATCTCGCTGTCTGGCAGTTCGGGCGACATCGCCATCGAGATTGCGCTGCAATGGACGATGGGTGCGGACGATCGCGTCTACAGCTTCTGCAACGTCGTCAACACCGTCGATGGTGGTGCCCACGTCTCGGGTCTGCGTCGCGCACTGACCAAGGTCCTCAACCAAGCCGCACACGATGCGGGTCGCCTAAAGAAGGACAAGAGCGAGACGCTCGACGCCAAAGATGTCGCCGATGGTCTGACGGCTGCGATCTCGGTGATGCTCGAGAACCCGCAATTCGAAGGCCAGACGAAGGGACGCCTGAACAACCAGGAGGCCCAGACGGCCGTCAATGCGTTTGTCACGCAAGCGCTCGCAGATTGGCTTGCAGACAAGAAGAACGCGGACGATGCCAAGAAGATTCTCGATCGAGTCGTGCTCGCACGCGACGTGCGCCTCGCCAAGGCGAAGATCTCAAAGAAGCTGCGCAACGCGGCGACATCGATCATGAGCGACTCGAACCTGCCGGGCAAGCTCGCCGACACGATCGACAATCCGGCGATCCCGAACTCGGATCGTGAGATCTTCATCGTCGAGGGCGACTCCGCCGGCGGCAGTGCCAAGCAGGCGCGCGACAACGCGACGCAGGCAATCCTCCCGATCCGCGGCAAGATCCTCAACGTGCTCGGCGCCAAGAACGGCAAGGCGTTCGACAACACCGAAGTCGACTCGATCCTCGTCGCGCTCGGTGGCCGCAAGGATCTGATCGGCGCCACGCTCGTCGCGACACTTGAGGAGCAGCAGTTGCGCTACGGCAAGGTCGTGATCACCGCCGACGCCGACGCCGACGGTGCACATATCGCGAACCTGCTGATCACGCTCTTCCACGAGTTGTTCCCCAATCTGCTCGTGGCCGGCCGGATCTTCGTGGCGCGTCCGCCGCTGTTTCGCATCTCCCTCAAAGATGGCTCCGCCCTCTACGTGCACACCGACGACGAGCTCAAGGCGGCGCTCGCCACGCACAAACGCACGGGCGACCACGTCACGCGCTTCAAGGGGCTCGGCGAGATGAACCCCGACCAGCTGCGCGAGACCGTCTTCGACCCAGCCACGCGACGCCTGCTGCAGATCTCGATCGAGGATGCCGCCGAGGTGGCCAAGACCGTCGATCTCGTGATGGGCTCGAACCCCGCCCCCCGCCGCGCCTGGCTCGAAGCGGCCGCAGGCGACACCGAGGTATTGGTGTGAGCAACCACGACGATGTCCCCGAGGGCCAGCTCGACCTCTCCGTTCAGGAAACAGAGGAGCCAACGGCCGAGCACGACCACCCCACCGGCGACGCTCCCGTGGAGATCATCGCAGTGGTCTTAGAGACGGAGGCCGAGGACGACGATGACGATGCTGACGTGGACGTGGACGATGACGCGGCTGCCGAAGAGGCAGACGGCAATGACGATGGCGGCGGTGGGATCGCCCGCCTCGACTGGGAAGGCGACTCGATCGATGCCTCCGACGCCCTGCTCGAGCGGGCGATGGCGTACGGCATGTACGTCAACCTCGGTCGTGCGCTGCCCGACGTGCGCGATGGCCTCAAACCGGTGCAGCGCCGCATCGTCCACGCGATGGACGAGCTCGGTGGTCGCGCTGGGCGGCCGTACCAGAAGTCGGCACTGACCGTCGGCCACGTGATCGGCAACTACCACCCACACGGCGACTCGGCGGTCTACGACGCGATGGTGCGGATGGCACAGGACTTTGTCCTCAACGTGCCGCTCGTCGACGGCCAGGGCAACTGGGGCAGTGTCGGACCAAAGGAGTATTCCGACCCGCCGGCCGCCTACCGCTATACGGAGGCGCGACTCTCCCCCGCCGCGACCGCTTGGCTGTCGGACCTACGCCCCGAGATCGTGCCGGAGTACAAGCCGAACTTCACGGAGAAGAAGCAGGAGCCGTGGGTTCTGCCCGTCACCTTCCCAAATCTGCTCGTCAATGGCTCGCGCGGCATTGGCTGGTCGATGGCGTGCGACGTTCCACCCCATAACCTCGCCGAGGCCTGTGCCGCCGCGATCGTGTTGACCGAGAACCCGGACGCCACGCTCGACGATCTGATGGCCGTGATGCCCGGACCCGACTTTCCGACGGGCGGGATTCTGGTCGACCCGCAGGCGCTGCCCGAGGCGTACGCCAAGGGTCAGGGCACCGTCAAGTTGCAGGCGCGTTTCCATACGGAACCGCTGCCGGGCGGCGTGCAGGCGATCGTCGTAACCGAGCTGCCCTACGGCGTCTCGCCCGACCAGATCGTTGCCGAAGTCGTCAAAGCGGCGCGCGCCGACAAGATCCGTGACGTCACCGAAATGCCGCGCAACCTCACCGACCGCACGGGCACACGCGTCCAGATTCGCTGCAAGCGCGGCGGCTCAATCGACCGCCTGATCGCCGATCTCTTCCGCACGACGTCACTCCGCGTCACGGTCGGGATCAACATGACCGTGCTAGTCGAGGGATCGCCTCGCCAGATCGGCCTGCGCGAGGCACTCGATCGCTTCGTTGACTTCCGTTTTACGATCGTCACGCGGCGGCTCGAATTTGAGCGCGACGAATTGCTGCGCGAGCTCCATCGCCTGATTGCGATCCTCGCCGCCCTCGACGCCATCGATGCGGTCATCAAGATCGTGCGCGCTAGTGAGGACGACGACGACGCCAAGGCGCAATTGATCAAGAAGCTCAAGGTCACGCCGTATGGCTCGGATGTTCCCGTGCCGATTGACGATGACCAGGCGCAATGGATCATCGACATGCCAATCAAACGCCTCGCGCGTCTCAATCGACTGTCGCTCGAAAAGGACCGCACAAGCAAGGGCGAGCGCGTCGACGAGATCGGTCGCATCCTCGAGTCGCATGCGCGACTGAAGAAGATCGTCGTCTTAGAACTCAAGGAGGCTGCGGCACTCTCGGGCCCACGCCGTACCGTCCTTGGCGGCGACGCCTCGGCCGTCTCTAAGAATACCGATGCTACAACGAGTGGCAAGACGATCGATGTGGTTCAGCGCCCCAAGACCGAGATCTGGCTCGGTGGCACTCGCAGTGGCCTCTTTGCCGCCCTGTCGCGTGCGTCAATGCCAACCACGTACCCCGTCGACATCCAGCCCGGCGATCGCCCACTAGCGCTCGTCTCGTCCGACTCGGAGAGCGAGATCCTCTGCTTCACCAGCGATGGCCAGGTCGCGCGCCTTCGCACCAACGAGCTGCCGCTCTCCTCCCGCTCCGTCAAAGGCACAAAGGCACTCGCGCTACCACGCGGGCAAGAGCTCGCGGCGCTCGCCCCAGCCACCGCGGAGTTCCTCCTGCTCGTCTCCGAACAAGGCGAGATCAAACGCTGTCAACCCGATTCGCTCGCAGGCACCCACGGCATGCCGAGCCCCGCGTTCGGGATGCCATCCGGCGACCGACTCGTCGCGGTCGTCGCCCATGCCGAGGGCGCGGAGATTCTGATCGCCACTGCCAGCGGCAAGGTGCTGCGCACGGCGATGCAACCGATCCGGCCCGTCAAGAGCGCGAGCGCCGGTGGCGTCGCGGGCGTCAAGCTCGCGGCCGGCGATCGCGTCGTCGGCGCCTGCCTGGCGGGCGACGGCGACCTCTACGTGGCGCACGAGTCGGGCTTCGGCAAGCGCGTGCCGCTCGTCGACATTCCCACCAAGGGTCGCGGCGGTGGCGGTGTCATGTTGGCCGCGCCCGACAAGCCGTCGAAGGACCCTGCCGGATTCGTCAGCGCGATTGCCTGCTCATCGGAGCCCCCCGCGGCCGTCCTTTTGTCCGGCCAGATCACAACGCTGCCCGGCTCCGAGCCGACGGCGCGCGCCGCGGTTTCGCGACCGCTGATCGACGTGGTCGTCGGCGACGAGGTCGTCGCGCTCTCGTAGGCGCGGTCGACTGCCTCCCGCACGCGTTCGGTTGGCCCAGCCTTGGTGGCACACGAGCACGTGACAGGTAGCTAGATCGGCAGCCAGAGCGCGTCGTGGCCCACGGCGATGCGCCGCACCTTGTCACTGGCCGCAAGCGAGATCAGCTCCCACTCGGCTGCCGTAAGGTCGGGGTCGTCATTGCGCGTGCAGTTAAGCAATGCGACCTCGTACGTCGTCAGCCCACGCGGAAAGTGCGGCAGCGTCTCGGCCGGGCCCGCCGGGCCACGCTGCGGCAGCGTGGGATCGAGATTCGCGATGCAGACGTCGTAGGCGGCAAGGGGCTGCCAGCCGGCGGCGACGAGCATCTCGCCGTCATGTTCGAAGGTGAGGCTCGGTGCGGTGTAGCGTTCATCACCGTCGGAGTTCGCGGTCTTGCCCTGTGCGGTCGCGGCCGGCAGGATCGTGCGCGACCTGCGCTTGTCGGCGAGGTACTCCTCCTCAACCGCCGGATCGTCGAGACCTGCGATTACCGCATCGGCGTCGATCCCCGGGACCGCACGCACGATCGGCTCGAGCACGTCGAGTGTGTCGTGTGGCCGCGGGTCGGTAAACCACGAGAAGCGCAGCGCGCGCAGCACAGCGTCGGCGGCATCGTGGCCTTGCTGCCGCGCGCTGACCACGAGGCGACAGGCCAGGCCGGTTGCGGCGGGACGCTCGCGCGGGAACGTCGCAAACGGCATGCCGAAGCGATCTCGAAACTCGATGTGCCACTGCGTCATCTTCTCGCCTGTATACCCCGAGTCGATATAGCGCTGAGGATCCTCGGCGAGACCGATCATGCAGGTGCGCCACGTCAGCCCATCCCCGTAGCGCCACTCGAGCGCGCGAACGAACGGCTCGGCCGAGTAGGCCCAGGGACAGCCCGGGTCGGTG
>JBCKBR010000049.1:0-13130 GCA_038911065.1 Gaiellales bacterium
TGTAAGCCCCACAACAAGAAAGGCTCCACACCAGATCAGCAGCGCTAGTAGCGCAACCCCGATGCTCGTGTCACCACCTTCCGTGACGCGCGCGAGCGCAATCGGCAGCAGCCAGTCCTCGATGCTTGGCTGCCAGAGCGCAATCGCGCCGACCAGGTTGAGTCCCACGATATTTAGCCCGAGCGCGACGGCGATCGCGCCACCCGTCGAGCGAATCGCCGTGCCGATGCCGTAGGCGATTAGCCCATAGACCGTGGTCGTCGCAGCAAACAACAAAAATGCCTGCCAGAGGTCCGAGGCACTGATGCTCGGCGCGCCCTCGTGGGGCAACACGACGGCTGCGATGATCAGGAGCAGCAGCGCAGGCAGTGAGACGAGAATGCCAATGATTGCCACGATTGGCAGCCGCACGAGATAGAGGCGAATGCGCGAGAAGCCCGTCAGCAGGATGTAGCGCAGCGTGCCGTTGACCGTGTCCTCGGCGCCGAGTGTTGCGCCGATCAGTGTCGCCAAAATCAGCAGAAAGTAAGCCACCAGTTGGCCGGCGCTGAGCATCGACGACCCACCAACGATTGGATATTCTTGCGGATTGCGCGTGTGCAGCACCATCTGGATGATGGCGATCACGACGACAACGACGGCAGGGATCGCGACGGCGGTGATGACGAGCCCGCGGCGCCGCAGCATGCGTCCAAGCTCGGCGCGCGCGACGGCGATCATGCCTGTCCCAGATCGCGTACGAGGCTCAGGTAGCGCTCCTCGAGCGACTCCTCACGCGGCTCGAGTCGGCTGACGGCGAGGCCGGCCTCGACGAGTAGGCGGTTGATACCGGCGCGCGTATCGGGCGAGTCGGGTGTGAGCTCGATCGAGAGGGCGCCGTGCGCGTCGAGCTCGATACTGGTGATCGTGGGCACCCCCGCGAGCACGCTCTTGGCGCGTTGCGCATCGTCACACTCGACCTTGAGTGCTCGTCCACCCGCGGCGATCAAATCGTCGAGCGTTCCGGCGGTGATCACGCGGCCCTGATTGACGATCGCGAGGTCGTCGCAGATCTTCTCGATCTCGTCCAACAGGTGGGACGAGATAAACACCGCGCGACCATCCTGTTCAACGAGGTCGCGGAGCAGGGCGCGAAACTCGGCGACACCATCGGGGTCGAGCCCATTGGTCGGCTCGTCGAGGACGAGCAGTTCGGGATCGCTGAGGAGGGCGCGAGCGACGCCGAGACGCTGGCGCATGCCGAGCGAGTAGGTACTGACCTTATCGCTTGCGCGCGCTGTCAGCCCGACCCGCTCCAGCAAGCTGGTAACGCGCAGATCCGCCCCCGCACCAACATAGGCGGCCCAGACATCGAGGTTCTGGCGACCGCTCAGGTAGCCGTAGAAGCGTGGCTCCTCCACGATCGCGCCGACGCGCGCGAGCGCTGCTGCCGGTTCGTGCGCGATGTCGAAGCCGCGGACGGTGATCTGTCCGGAAGTGGGGCGCGCGAGGCCGAGTATGCAGCGAATCAGCGTCGTCTTGCCGGCGCCGTTGGGACCAAGAAAGCCGAAGCACCGTCCAGGCTGCACGTCGATCGTGATGTCGTCGAGTGCGACGCGCTTCCCAAACTGGCGCGTCACCCCTTCGCAGCGAATGATCGGGTCAGCCATGCGGGTGATAGTGGCAGAGGAGGTGCATATGCATCAGCTGCCTACGGTGCGGGTGGGTCGGAGGGCCGGTCGATGACAAACTCGGTCAGGCCGCGTCCCGCCTCGATTTCTTGCAGATCCTGTTCCGCTGTTTCGAGATACTTACGCAGTGCCTGCTCGAGACCTTTGCCTTCGCGCAGCAGGCGGATCGTCTCTTCGACACTCAATTCGGCCTCGCCGAGACGCTCCGCAATCTCTTCGAGTCGTGCCAAGCCTTGCTCGAACGACACGTTCTGGGGTTTCGTCATACCTCTCGCTCCTGGTCGGGGTGCAGTTGATCGATGGTGGCGTCGAGCATGCCACCTTTCAAGTCAATGGTGACGTGCTGGCCTTGCGCGAGTGCAGTCGCGTCCGTGACGAGTCCACCATCGGGCAGGCGCAAAAGTGCGAAGCCTCGCTCCCGCCAGTCGCGTGCACGCACAAGCGAGAGCGCACTCGTCAACGACGACGTGTTGAGTGCGAGTTGGTGTCGAAGACCACCTGTGGCACGCGCTAGACGCTCGCGGTGCGCGTTGAGGGTTGCTGGGCGTGGCACGTCGACGAGTGCGAGTTGGAGTGCGCCGCCACCATCACTGAGACGTTGGTGGTGCGTGCTCGTGGTCGATCGGACGCTGTGGCTCAGCGCTTGCCCGGCAAGGTCAACGCGGCCAAGTCGCGCGATCAATGCGGCTTGTCCCGCTGGACGCATGGCGGAGCGGTCGATTCGGGCCGTCACTTCGGCGAGTGTGCCAGCACTGATCTGGAGCAGATCGCTGGCACGCCGATCGATACGCTCCAGCAGTTCGACCGCGCTCGGCACGACGTGTTCGGCAGCCCGTGCTGGCACCTCGGCCGCGGCGCTCGCGACATAGTCGCAGTTCGGTCGTTGTTTGGTATGCCCAATCGAGGTGACGACGGGCGTGTTGAGCGCAGCGATCGCACGGCAGAGTCGCTCATCCGAGAAGGGCAGAAGATCTTCGACGCTGCCACCGCCACGGGCCAAGACGATCACGTCGACCTCTGGCTCGTGATCGAGTCGTGCTAACGCGTCGATCAGGTTCGGGACGGCCTGGACGCCCTGCACAAGCGAGTGGGCCACGACGATACGGATTGGCGGGAAGCGGTCGCGGAGTGCGCGAATCACGTCGGCTTCGGCATCGGAATCGCGGCCAGTCACAAGCCCGACGCGGCGCGGAAAGCGGGGGAGCGGGAGCTTGGTATCTGCGTCGGTCAGGCCCTCAGCGACGAGGCGTGCAAGCGTCTCGTGGACGCGCGCCAACAGTTCTCCCTCGCCTGCCCCACGAATCGCATCCACATCGAGCGAGACGCTGCCATTCTTGGCGTAGGTGCGGATACGTCGATAGCGGGCCTGGACCAACTGGCCTTCGCGCGGCAATTCGGCGATCTTGTCGGCCGACGCTCTCCAGATCACGCAACTGATCTTTGCCTCGCCGTCCGTCAGATCGATGTACACGTGTCCGGACGACGCGCGAATGCATTTCTGCACCTCGCCCTCAACGATACCGCCACCAAGTTCGCCGAGCAGCCCATCGATGCGTTGCCAGATCGCACTCGGCGACTCGGCAACCGCTTCGACAGGGTGGGCCTCCACGCGTTAGGAGACTTCCTTGACGGTCTCCGCAATCGTCTCGGCGGTCGGGATCGAACCGGTCAACACCTTGCTGCCTTTCGGGCCAGTGATGATGAAGGATGGTGTGCCACCAAGGCCTTGCTGCGCAGCAATGACTTGGATGTCTTGGAGGTCGGGCCCCCAGAGGGCCTCGTCGGCACGCGCCTTCTGAAACGCTGCGATGTCGAGGCCAAGTGCCTTGGCAACGCCGTCAACGTACGCGTCGGTCGCATAGTCGCTGCTCTCGTCCTGCTGGTTGATGTACCAGAGGTCCTGGTACTCAAACAACTTGTTCTGTTGTTGTGCCGCGATCGCTGCCTGTGCTGCCAGGACAGAGTCGGGTCCAAGGATCGGCCAGAGGCGAAACTCGTATTTGGCCTTGCCGGTCTTGACAAGGTCGGTGATAACGGCCGGCATAAAATCGAGTGCAAACTTGCGGCAGGCCGGGCAGCGCAGATCGGCATACTCACTGATCGTGACGGGTGCGTTTGGATCCCCCAGCATCGCACCATCTTGAGGGATGCCCGCAAATCGATCTTCGACTTTTTTGACGCCCTTCAGATCGCCAGTCGCCACGTCGGCCGCGTTGGCGCCACCACCGGACGCTGGATCGTTCGAGCGCTGCGAGAGCACGACTAACCCACCGGCCACGACGACCGCTACGAGGCTGGCGGCAACAAGAGCAATCCAGAGTCCGCGGCGCGAGCCTGCGGGCTTCGTCGTCGGCTTCTTCGGTGTGGGCGGGGTTTTTGCTCTGTTAGCCATCGGAATCCTCTTTAGTCACGCGTTCGGGTCGCATCCTAGCGTGCTGTTTGCCATGACGGAGATACAGGCCGCGCTGTTTGCGTTAGGGTAGTGCCATGGGAAGAGGTTTGCTGTTGCTCGTTGCTGGGCTATTCCTGCTCGCGGGTTGTGGTGCGTATGGCGATGGTCAGAGTGCGCAGCTCGAAGACGATCTCGCATCGGCCGTGCGTGCGCAGATTACAGACGTCGCAGCGATGGTTGAAGTTCGCTCTATCGCCTGTTCTGGTCGCCGCCCGCAATTCGATTGTCGGGTCGCGCTCGGGGTCGGCAATGTTGTCGTGCAGGTCGATTACGCGGTCGCGATCGACGCGACGAATTGTTGGGCCGCGGACGCCAAGAAGATCGTTGTGCTGGGCGCTGGTTCGCAGACGAACCCATTGCGAGAGATCCCCAGAGAGACCAATCTCAAGGGTTGTCTCCAGTGAGTGCGGTGCCGTACGACCCGTTCGATCGCACGCTGTTTGGACAGCCCCGCGCACTCGCCACGCTGTTCTTGACCGAGATGTGGGAGCGTTTCTCGTTCTACGGGATGCGCGCCCTGTTGGTCTTGTTCATGATCTCGCCCACCTCTGACGGTGGCATGGGGATGGGGGCGGCGGAGGCGATGGGTATCTACGCCGTCTATGTCGCACTCGTCTATCTCACGCCGCTCCCGGGCGGGTGGATCGGCGATCGAGTACTCGGGGCGCGGCGCACCGTGTTCCTTGGCGGCGCAGTGATTGCCGCTGGGCATATCGTGCTCGCGGTGATGGGTGGGAGTGGATTGTTTCTGGCGTTATTTCTGATCATCATCGGCACAGGTCTGTTGAAGCCCAATCTGTCGGCCATGGTTGGCGCGTTGTACCGTGGCCACGACGAGTTGCGTGATGCTGGGTTCTCGATCTACTACATGGGCATCAATCTTGGCGCGTTCATATCGCCGTTGATTTGCGGCTACCTCGGACAGGAGGTGTCGTGGGAACTTGGCTTTGGAGCTGCGGCCATTGGCATGATCATCGCGCTCGTGCAGTACGCGATTGGCACGCGTGGCATGGGGACACTTGGCGCGAAGCCGGACAATCCGCTGTCGCTCGCCGAGCGCAAGCGCTACGGCATCGGTGCTGCACTGCTCGTCGTGCTGGCGGCTGGCCTGCTCGTCCTCGACCTGATGGTTCTCCGTGTTTCTGCAGACGCGATCGAGATAGGGATTACGCTGGTGATCCTGTTCGTGCCAATCGCTTGGTTTACGCGTACTCTCCGCACTGCTCGTGACGACCGGGCGCAGTTCAACAAGGTGCTTGTCTTGTTGGTGTTGTTCATTGCGGCGGCGGCGTTCTGGCTGGTCTACGACCAGGCAGGCTCCACGGTGGCGATCTTCGCGCAGGACGATACGCGCAACACGGCGTTCGGGATGAACTTCCCATCGAGTTGGTTTCAATCAGTCAACCCCCTGCTGATCATCCTGTTGGCGCCGGTGATGGCTGCGATTTGGACGGTGCTCGGGGTGCGTGGAAGACAGCCGGGTACGGCCTATAAGTTTGCTGGCGGATTACTGTTGGTGGCCGTCTCGATGGGTGTGATGGTGTTCGCAGCGCAGGCGGCGATTGATGGTCGCGTGGCGGCGATGTGGCTGGTTGCCGTGTTCGCGATCCAGACGGTCGGCGAGTTGATGTTGAGTCCCGTCGGGATGGCAGCAGCAACACGTTTGGCGCCACCCAACTCCGTCTCACAGACCCTTGGTGTGTGGTTCCTCGCGACCAGCGTGGGCGACGCAATTGGCGGTCGGCTCGCCCAGTTCTATGACTCGATGGGTCAGGTGGCGTTCTTTGGCATGCTGGGCATCATCGCCCTGGTTGCAGCCTTGATTGTGTTTGGGCTCGCGCGTCCACTGGCGCGACTCGTGCCCGACTAGTGGCCGAAACTGCAGGTCCTCTTTTGCAGTCCGCCCGTCACAACCGTACGTGCAGGCGGATTGCGCTTACGCGATGGTGACGTCGTCGCAGAGGTAGACGTCTTGGATTGCGTTGAGCAGCTCGATGCCCTCGGCGCGCGGTCGTTGGAACGCCTTGCGACCCGAGATCATGCCCATGCCACCCGCACGCTTATTGACGACGGCCGTAAAGACCGCGTCGTGCAGGTCGTTGTCGCCCGACGCGCCACCCGAATTGATCAGGCCCGCACGACCCATGTAGCAGCCCGCAATCTGGTAGCGCGTCATGTCAATCGGATGCGGCGACATCAGTTCCTCGTAGACGCGCTTGTCGGTCTTGCCGAAGTTGAGGTCAAGGAAGCCTGGAGCAGCCGTCTCGGGGGCCTTCTGCTTGATGATGTCGGCCTGGATCGTCACACCAAGATGATTCGCTTGGCTCGTCAGATCCGCCGCCGTGTGGTAATCGGGTCCGCCATCTTTGGCCGAGAACGCGCTGTTGCGTAGGTAACACCACAACACCGTGGCCATCCCAAGTTCGTGTGCAGCCTGGAACGCCTCGGCGGCCTCTTGGATCTGGCGCTTCGACTCGTCCGAACCGAAATAGATCGTCGCGCCAACTGCCACAGCACCCAATTCGAAGGCCTGATTGACCGAGGCGAACATGATCTGGTCATACGTGTTCGGATAGGTCAGAAACTCGTTGTGATTGAGCTTGAGCAGCATCGGAATGCGATGCGCGTACTTGCGCGAGACCGAGCCGAGCACGCCCAATGTCGAGGCGACTGCGTTACAGCCCCCCGCGAGTGCGAGTTCGACGATGTTGGCCGGATCGAAGTAGTCGGGATTCTTCGCGAACGATGCGCCCGCCGAGTGCTCAATACCCTGATCGACTGGGAGGATCGACAAATAGCCGGTCCCCGCCAAGCGTCCATGGTCGTACATCGACTGCAGGTTGCGCAGCACGGGAACCGAACGATCCGTGTCGCGCACGACGCGTTCCACGAAGTCGGGACCAGGCAGGTGGAGGCGTTCCTTTGCGATTGTCGTGCAGGTGTGGTTGAGGAGGTCGTCGGCGCGATCGCCAAGGATTCCACTAATTCCATCGATGCCCATGCCAGCCAAGATAGTTTCCTCCAATACGTATCGCGACAGAATACCGCGTCAGGCGAAGTACGTGTCGTCGTCACGGTAGGGTGGCGCGCAGCAGCAGAGAAATCGGAGGTGCGTTGACGCCGTAATCTGATGCCAGGCGCCGGGTGCGATCAGGATCGCATCACCCGGACCGACCTGGCGCTCCTCGCCTTCGATCTCCAACTGTCCCTGACCTTCGAGGATGAAATAGATCTCTTCTGCCGCCTGGTGATAATGCCGCTCGGTGGCTGCTCCCGCTGGGAGCGATGCCTCGGCGAGACTCTGATTGCGCGTCGGCGGGTGGATCACATTGAGGAGTTCGCGAATCGTCGAGCCATCGGCGGTTGTGAATGGTTCCGCGTCGCGATCGAGATTACGAAGCTGCATCGTCTAGATCTCCTCGAGGCGCGTTAGCGCGAAGCGCGCCGCGCCGCGCAGTGCGCACTGGTCATCGAGAATCACCCGGACCGCCATCTGTTCGAGCAGCCCGTCGTAGCGCCCCTTGGCACTGAAGGCGTCGAGAAATCCGCCCTGACGAAGAATTGGCAGGATGCGTGGGGCGATGCCGCCGCCGATGTACATGCCACCCGTCGAGAGCAGCACGAGCGCAAGATTGCCGGCCTGAGCGCCATAGATGCGCGCAAACACGTCGAGTGTCTTGATTGCGCTGGCATCCGATTGGTCGAGGGCGGCGTGCGAGATTGCCGCGCTCGCATTGCCTTGCGCGATCGCTGCCTCTAAGTCCCTGCCAGCGATGGCGATACCCGTGCTGGTGACGAAGTGCCAGATCGCGTGCAGGCCTGGCCCCGAGACGACACGTTCTGCGCTGACGTGATCCCATTCGGGGTGCGCTGCGCGCAAGTACACCAAGAGATCGTCCTCTTCCTTATTGCGGGGACCAAAATCGATGTGCCCACCCTCACTGGCAAACGGTTGCCAGTGGTCCCCGACGGCGACCATGCCCGCAATCCCGAGCCCGGTCCCGGCCGAGCAGACGGCGCGGTTGCCGCCGAGTCCGATCCGGTCGGGTTGGAGTTCTTCGAACTGGGCGGGGCCAAGTTCGCTGATGCCCCAGGCGTTGGCGAGCAGATCGTTGAGGAGGTGACCCTCGTCGTGACCGATCGCTGACCGTACCTCGTCGTCGCCGACGGACCATGGGAGGTTGATCGGGTTTGCGCGGCCACCGACGATCGGCGCCGCGATACCAAGCGCAGCCACGGTAAAGTCTGCGGGGAATTCGGATATGTAGCGCGCGACGAGCGCCTCGAGCGATGCCGAACCAGCGACGTCGTAGGTCTCCTCGTTCTTCAGCACCACTGTCCCTGCTTGCTCACGGACGCAGGCGAATCGAGCGTGGGTTCCGCCGATATCGCCTGCGAGCACGACCCGTGGACTCATGCCACAACCGCAACCCGTTCGAGCGACTGCAACGCGTCCTCGTAGCCGAGTGGTGCCGAGTAGACCGTATCGAGCGCCTCGCACAGTAGGCCAGGGCTACAGGTCGTAGCAACGCTCGCCCGGATCTCGACGCCAGCGATCGTGACAGTGTCGATCAGTTCCTTGCCGGTGCCGGGACGCAGTGAGACGTTGATTTCGAGTTTCGCGGCAACCCAGGCTGCGAGCAGGAGGACGGCGGGTTTGCTGACGTTTCCAACAACCTCACAGGAGGGAGCGAAAGCGAGCAGGCTGCGCCGTTCTTCGGTCTGGAAGGTGGCGCTAATGCGCGAGCGCCACCGCGTCGTGCGAAGCCAGGCGAGGTCGCGTGAGGGGTGGGCCAGGGCGGTATTGCGGGCGAACGCGAGTGCGCGCATGGGGTCCGGATCGGCATCGCTATCGAAGACGGTGACGTGTGCTGTCTGGGCGAGCGCGTCAGCGATCTCGTCGTGGTCGTACCCCGGGAGCCAGGCGACGGTTGGAATGCCGCGTGCCAGGATCGGCGTCAGCATCGAGCGAGCATGGATCAGGCGCGCCCTGTTGCTGTACAGCGTGACTTCCTCGATCAGCAGCTGCCGGTGGGTGTCGCCGACGTCAGCAAGATCAACGCTCACGCTGGCATCAAGACGGTCGACTTTGTGCTGCCGCAGGTGCACCACACGAGCAGGATAGTGATGGCGCTCGGTTGCCATCCCCGCCTTGATCGCGGCGGCCTCACCGGGTGCGATCACGAGGTTGAGTGTGCGCGACGCCGCGTAGTCATCTTCGGTTCGTTCGGCTTCGTGCAGGAGGTGACGCAGCGCATCGGCAACGAGATCCGTTGAGGTGTCGTGTGCGCTCCAGGTCAGCGCATCGTAGGTGTCGGCAGCGACGGGTGTCATAGTCGCCGCCACTTACGACCATCGTCACGAATCAGTGCCTCGGCCGAGGCGGGGCCAGGTGAGCCGGCAACGTACGGCTCAAGTGGTACCTCGTTCGCCTGCCACGCGTTGATTACGGGATCGACGATTTTCCAGGCTTCCTCGACCTCGTCGGCGCGCGTAAAGAGCGTGGCGTCGCCGCGCAGTGCATCGAGGATCAGACGCTCGTAGGCCTCGGGTGTGTCGCGCGTGAAGGTCTCGCCGTAGAGGAAGTCCATACGCACGGGCCGCAATTGTGTTTCGGCGCCCGGCGCCTTGGCTTCGATGCGGAGCGAAGCACCCTCGTTCGGTTGGATCGAGAGCGTCAGCAGGTTCGGGCGGATACTCTCGGCGACGCGTGGATCCGAGAAGGGCTTGTGTGGCACGGGGCGGAAGGCGATCGTGATCTCGGTCGAGCGACGCGGCATGCGCTTGCCCGCGCGGATGTAGAACGGCGTGCCCGCCCAGCGCCAGTTATTGATTTCGAGCTTGAGGGCGGCGTGTGTGTCGGTTTGCGAGTCGGCAGGAACATCGGTCTCCTCGAGATAGCCTGGGACGGGTCCGCCGTCAACGTTTCCAGCGGTGTACTGGCCGCGTGCCGACTTGACACACTTGATCGACCGTAACACCTTGGCTTTCTCGTCGCGAATCTCATTGGCAGTAAAGTTGGCGGGCGGTTCCATGGCGGTCAGGGCGGCGAGCTGCATGACGTGGTTCTGGATCACGTCGCGGATTGCGCCCGACTGGTCGTAGTAGCCGGCACGTCCACCAATTCCGAGGTCTTCGGCAGCGGTGATCTGTACGTGGTCGATGTAGCGACGGTTCCAGAGTGGCTCGAAGATGCCGTTGGCAAAGCGGAATACCAACAGGTTCTGGACCGTCTCCTTGCCGAGGTAGTGGTCGAGGCGCAGGATGTGCGGTTCGTCGAAGGCGGCAGTTACCTCGGCGTTGAGTGCCGTGGCGGAGGCGAGGTCGTGTCCGAACGGCTTCTCGATCATTAGGACCGATTCGGGCTCAGCGCCTCGCGCCAGTCCCACGTTGTGCAGCGCCTCTCCAATCGACCCAAAGAAGCGCGGAGCGACGGCGAGATAGAAGAGGCGGCGGGTGGGCCCACCAATCGCCTTGTCGCCATTCTCGAGATTCGCCTTGATCTTGGTGTACAGCTTGGGATCACCGAAGTCGCCGCGAATAAAATCGACACGCTCCATCAGGTGGTCGAGGATCTCGGTCACAACGCCGCTGCGGGAGTGTGCCGTGACGGCGTTGATCATGTGCTCGCGAAACGAGGCCTCTTCGACGCTCGAAGCAATACCGAGGAGGCGAAAGCGCTCAGGTAGACGGTTCTCGGCCGCGAGGTTGTAGACGGCAGGGAGGAGTTTCTTGGCTGCGAGGTCACCCGTCGCACCAAACAGCACGTACGTGGCGGAGTGTACCTGCGCGCTTGGAATATCGGCGGCGAATGGGTTTTCGAGCGTGGACAATGCGTAGCCTCCTCGCCGTAGGGTAGTCGGATTGCCGAGTGACGGTGTGCTCTTGACCACCGACACACATTTCTGACTACCGCAACGGCGGGTTTCCGCGTACGCTATCCGTCAGCAGGCGACGATTGGCGTCGCCCGAGGAGGCTTTTGTGGGAGACGTGGCATTTTTTACAGCGACCACCGTTGATGAGGCGCTGACGCTGATCGGTGACGGTTCCGATGCGCGTCTTGTGGCGGGTGGCTCTGATCTGATTGTGCAGGCACGGCAGGGCAACGCCTTGTCGGGGAGTATCGTGGCGATCCATCGCATTGCTGCGCTTCGTGGTATTGATGCGTCGGGTGATCTCACCCTCGGTGCGCTCACCTCGCATGCGGAGATCGCTGCAGATTCGACGATCCGTACGCACTGGACCGCGCTGGCGGACGCGTCGGCGTTGGTCGGCTCGCACGCCACCCGCAATGTCGGCACGATCGGTGGCAACGTGATGAACGCGTCGCCAGCGATGGAGACGGGCGGCCCGCTGATGGTCTTTGGTGCGACGGTGACGCTGCGTTCGAGTGCGGGTACGCGGAGCGTGCCGATCGAGGAGTTGTGGACGGGTCCGGGTACGACCTCGGCGCAGCCGGATGAGATCTGTCTCGACGTGTCTGTGCCGCCCTTACCTGCACACACGGGCAGCGCGTACGTGCGACTCGAGTATCGCCGCGCGATGGAGATTGCGATTGTTGGTGCGAGTGCGTGTGTGACGCTCGATGACGACGGCGTCGTGGTGGCTGCGAAGGTCGCGTTGACGGCTCTAGCGCCGACGATTATCCGTAGTCCGAGCGCAGAGGCCGCGATCATTGGGACGATTGGTGATGATGCCTCGCTTGCTGCCGTGGCCGCCGGTGCCTCTGCGGATGCGAATCCGATTTCGGATCTTCGTGCCAACGAGAACTATCGCCGTGCGATGGCAGGCGTGATTGCGAAACGCGCTGTGGCTGTTGCTGCGCAGCGTGCGCGTGGCGAGGCGTTTCCAATTCCTGCAACTCCCGTATTTATGAAGGGCTCTGGACAATGAAACACGAGGCAACGTTGATGGTCAATGGCATGGCCTACCCCGTCGAGCTCGATGGCGATGCGACGCTGGTGCGTGCGCTGCGGGACACGATTGGTCTGACGGGGACGAAAGAGGGCTGCGACGATTGTGAGTGCGGCGCGTGCATGGTGCTGGTCGATGGTCGTCCGGTCAATTCGTGCACGTATCTAGCGTTGCAGGCTGAAGGGTCGGAGATTACGACGGTGGAGGGGCTTGCCGATGGCGACACGCTCAGTAGCCTGCAGTCGGCCTTTCTCGATGAGGGTGGTGTGCAATGCGGTTTCTGCACCCCGGGCATGCTCGTCTCGGCATACGCGTTGCTGCGCGAGAATGCGGATCCGACGGAGGAAGAGGTGCGCCTCGCCCTCAGTGGCAATCTCTGTCGCTGCACGGGGTATCAGAAGATCGCCTCGGCGGTGATGGTCGTAGCGAAGGCGTCTGCTTAGAGCGCCGCCGCTACTTCGAGTGCAAAAAAGACCCCCGGAGTAACTAGATCGACCGTGTATCATTCGCCTTGACGGGTTCCGGCGTCAGCTGTAAATTATGTGGTTGGCGATACTCGTTAGGTTCACGAAGGGAATCAGCGATGCGTTCTTGGTCGAGATTAGCGATCATTCTTACGGCGGCACTGGCGTTGACGGCGGTGGGTGCCACCACCGCTGCGGCTCAGGGGGACGCGAGCACGCAGCTCTGCCGCGGCCAGGCCGCCACCATCACCGGGACCGCTAACGCGGACCGCATCGTCGGCACCCCGGGCGCCGATGTGATCGTCGCGGGCGCCGGCGCGGACACGATCGACGCGCGGGGCGGCAACGACATCATCTGCGCCGGAGCCGGCAATGACACGGTACGAGGCGGCGCGGGCAACGACGTTGCGAACGGCGACTCGGGCAACGACCAGCTGATCGGCGGCCAGGGCTCCGACACCATGAACGGTGGCGTCGGCACCGACGCCCTGAACGGTGGCGCCGGGGACGACCAGCTCGACGGTGGCGCCGGCAAGGACATCGCGAACGGCGACTCGGGCAACGATACCCTGAACGGTGGTGAGGGCGCCGATACGATCAACGGTGGCGTCGGCACCGACGCCCTGAAC
>JBCKBR010000050.1:0-12992 GCA_038911065.1 Gaiellales bacterium
GTCGATCGTGCGCTCACGATCGCCCGCCATCAGATAGATGTTGAAGTGCTTGACGCCGATTGACTCGAGTTCCTTTAACTTCGCGACGTGCTGTTCGACAGTTCCGAGCACGCTGAAACGATCGGCCGTCTCGTCGTCGACGAACTCGCCGTGCGCCGCACCCTCGCGCGAGTGATCGTCGTAGTTGTAGAACTCGCGCCGCTCCATGTAGGACGTCAGCGCGTCTGGCAACTCGGACTTGTCGTACCGCTGGAGCAGATCGAAGACGTGGTTCGAGACCATTGCGGGGAACCAGCGCGACGCATCCCGCGCCGCCGCCATGTCATCCATCAAGATCGCGGGAGCACAGACGATCGGCTCGAGCGCGTCGGGATCACGCCCTGCTGCCTCGGCTGCGGCGCGCGCCAGACCCATGATCCACTGAATGATCTCCGGGTCGGCAAGCTGGATGATGACGCCGTCGCCATGACGCCCCGCAACGGCCAGCGCCTTCGGCCCGTAGCCGGCGAGATAGAACGGGATCTCGGGCTGACCCTTTGCCCAGGCAAGCTCGAGTTCTTTACCGTTCCACTCGGTCTTGCGACCGTTCATTAGGTCCTTCATCATCGCCGTCGCCGCCTCGTACTCGGCGACCCTGACGGGCTGGAGTCCGATAAAGCGTCTCGACGAGTCGCCGCGACCAATGCCGAAAACCATGCGACCGTTCGAGATGTCTTGCAGCGTGGCGTGCGCAGATGCCGTGACCGTCGGATCACGCGTGCCCGGATTCGTCACACACATGCCGAGTTTGATGCGTTCCGTACCGAGAGCAGCAGCCGTCAGCACCGGATACGGGTCCTGCCAGAGCACGTGCGAGTCGTAGGTCCAGCCGATCTCGAAGCCGTTGTCTTCGGCCTGCTTGAAGAGCCGGACGAGGTCGGTGTACGGAGGGTCGGGTAGAACGGTTACGCCGAAATGCATGAGTCAGATCTCCTACGCGTTCGCGTTCGATTTGAAGAAGTCCGTCACCAGCACGGTCGCCTCTTCGGGACATTCGAGCAGGTCGGCGTGGCCGATCTCGGTGAATTCGTGGACGGTCGCCCAGTCGCCAATCGCTTCGGCGATGTCGTGAGCGCTAAACCCGCCCGTTGCGAGTCGGGGTGGTGTCATCGTGTCGCGCGAGCCGTTCGTAAACAGCACGGGTCGCTTGATCGTGCGCGCGATCGGCTCGAGGTCCATGTTCTCCATCGCGAGGCACGCCCAACGCACCGTGTATGGCGGGTTGAGGCGGATCACGTGACGCACGAGATCGAAGGTCTCGGGATGATCCGCGAGGTACTGGTCGCCGACGGCCTGGATCGTGACGAGGTCGCAGAAGTCGTCGAGTGGCATTGCTTCGGCCATCTTCCGCCACGTGCGGAAGTAGACCTGGCGGTACAGGTCGCAGCGCGCCATGCCACAGTCGGCGCAGGCTGCGATCGTGCGCTCGGGATACTTGCCGACGAAGGCGATCGTGACCATGCCACCCATCGACGTGCCGTGGATGAAGACGCGGTCGAGGCCGAGTGCGTCGAGTAGTAGCGCGCCCTCATCCGCCCAATTCTCGATCGAGTGTTCGGTGTTGGGGCAGTCGGAGCGGCCGTATCCGGTCGCGTCGAACGAGAGTAGACGGAAGCCGCGCTCGCGAAAGCCGTCGTTGACAAAGCCGAAGTTGTGGCGCCCGAACAGCGATCCGCCGAACTGCATCACGATCGGACCATCCTCGGGCCCCGTCAGTTCGTAATAGATCCGGTTCTCATTAGCCAATGTCACGAACGGCATCTCGCATCTCTCCTTGTCGACCTGCTCCTCAGCAGATTCGTCCAAACTCGGCTGGACGGCTATCCTCGTGTCAGCGGAGATTATCTGTGCTGGGCGTGAAAGGGAAACGCGGATGGCTGGGGAGTTGCAGGATCGGGTCGTCGTCTTGACGGGCGCGGCGGGTGGAATTGGGCAGGCGACAGCCACGCGGCTGGCTGCTGCCGGCGCACGGCTCGTGCTTTCGGACCGCGAGGGAGCGGTCTCCGAGGTGGCGGCGAAGGTCGTTGCGAATGGTGGCGAGGCAATCGCGGTTGTCGCCGACGTGACGAACGTGGACGACATCGCTGGCATTGCGGAGGCGGCCCAGACGGCGTTTGGCGGTGTCGATGTGCTTGTTAATAATCATGGCGCTATCGTTGGCGCGCCGTTTCTCGAGACGACGGAGGAGCAGTGGGATTTTGTGCACGGTGTCGTGCTCAAGAGCGTGTTTCTTGTGTCGCGCGCCATCGTGCCGCTGATGCTCGGGCGTCCGGGCGCCAACGTCGTCAACATCGCGAGCGTCGGTGGGCTCGTCGCGCTCAAGTACATGAGCGCGTATGGCGCGGCGAAGGCGGGCGTGGTGCACCTCTCGAAGTGCATGGCGATTGATCTCGTGGACGAGGGCATTCGTGTCAATGCGATCTGCCCGGGCGTGATCGACACGCCGCAGCCGCGCCAGTTTGTTTCGACGCTGCCCGACCCGGAGGCCGCCTTCGCGGCGTTTACGCCGATGCATCCGATCGGTCGTGTTGGGCGTCCCGAAGAGGTTGCCGAGGCGATTGTGTACCTCGCCAGCGATGCGGCCTCGTTCGTGACGGGCACGGCACTGGTGGTCGATGGTGGGATGACGGCGGTATGAGGCGCGTGCTGATCACTGGCGGCGCGTCGGGGATCGGCGCCGCTACCGTTGCGCGCTTCCAGGAGGACGGCTGTCGCGTTGCGGCACTCGACCTTAACGAGGCGATGCTCGCGGCGTCTACTGCGGATGTAAAGGTCGTCTGCGACGTCACGGACGAGGCCTCGGTGGCTGCGGCGGTCGAGTCGGCAGTCGCCGAGCTTGGTGGTCTCGATGTGGTGGTGGCGTCGGCGGGGATTGCCTCGCGCGGTTCTGCTGTGGAGTGCACGCCGCAGGAGTTCGATCGCGTGATGAGCGTCAATGTGCGTGGTGTCTTCCTCACGTGTCGCGCGACGATTCCGCACCTGCGCAGCGCGGGTGGTGGTGCGATTGTGGTTGTCGCTTCGCAACTCGGGCTCGTTGCCGTGCCTGACGCCGTGGCCTATTGCGCGTCGAAGGGTGCGGCGATCAACTTGTCGCGGGCGATGGCGCTCGACCACGCAGCCGAGGGTATTCGCGTCAACTGCGTCTGTCCCGGGCCGACGGATACGCCACTGGCCGAGCAGTTCTTCGCCGATACGGCGGATCCCGTGGCGACGCGCCAAACCTTTGAGGCTGCGGGTGTGATTGGTCGGCTAATCGAGCCAGCGGAGATCGCTGAGGCGATCGCCTACTTGGCGTCGGAGCGTGCGAAGGCCACGGTTGGTTCGGCGCTCGTTGTCGATGCGGGCTACACGTCGCGCTGAGGCGTGCGCGGATCGACGTAGACGACTTTCGTGCCGGCCCACTTGTCGCCGATGCGTTGGCGACGCTTCTCGCCTGTGGCGATCATCCAGAGCACGCCGAGGGCGTATGGCACAACCCATGGCAGCATGTCGATTGGTCGTGTGATTGTCCGCCGTACGACGGCGCCGAGTGTTGGCTCGCCGCCACTGCCCATCACGACGCGGATGCGAGCGGCCCGCTTGCCGGGCGTCTGACCCTTCCAAAAGTATTCGAAGGTGCCGTAGTAGAGCAGCCACCAGATCAGGATCACCGGGTACACCCAGCCGGGCAGTACGATGCTGTCATTCGGGCCGGGTTGGCGTGTAAAGACGGCGATCCAGAACTCGACGGCGATGACGACGCCGAGGTCGAGGATGCCGGCAACGCAGCGAATTCCGATGCCGCACGGTGCGGGTCCACTCGATCCGTGGACGAGTATGCGGCGGGCTTCGGCACTATCCATAAGGCGTAGCGTTGCAGGGTCATCGTGGAAGCCGCGCCAGCGAACGGCCTGCCTGTTGGTGGAGGAGTAGCGGGCGCTGCTGATTCCCGCGACGGCGATCAACGGTGGCTAGACTGGCCGAATGGCGGATGTGGGGCTGGTCGGGTGCGGAAATATCGGCGGACGTGTCGCAGGGGTGCTCGTGCGGGCTGGCTGGAGCGTTCACGCCGTTGATCTCGATACGGCACGCGCAGCGGCTACCGGCGCGACGGTCGTAGGGACAATCGCTGATCTGGGCGCCCTGCCGATCGTGCTGCTGTCACTGCCGTCATCGGCGCAGGTAGAGGCTGTCATCGATCAGCTGTTACCCGTCGCTCAGCCAGGTCTCCACATCGTCGACCTGACGACGGCTGATCCGGCCTCGACGCGACGGCTCTACGTGCGCTGTGCCGAGCACGGTGTCGCGTTGATCGACGCCGGTGTCACCGGTGGCGCGGCCGCGGCCGAGGCGGGAACGCTCGTCGTGTTCGTCGGTGGCGAGGACGCGGCGATCGCCTATGTGCGCCCGGTGCTCGAGGTGATCGCCTCGCAGATCCTCGTCATGGGCGGACCGGGTGCCGGGCATGCGACGAAGGCCGTCAACAACGTCCTCAACGCCGTCACGCTTGCCGCAACCGGGGAGGCGATGCTTGCTGGTGTCGCTGCCGGACTCGACCCGGTGCAGCTCCTCGAAGCGATCAATGCCGGGAGTGGCGCCTCCTGGGCGAGTGCCAATCGTTTTCCGAAGATCGTCGCGGGAGAGGGGATGGCCGGTGGTCTCTCCGTCGCACTGATGGCGAAGGACGTTGAGGTGTTTCTGAGGCTCGCCGAGGAGGCAGGTACGCCACGTGGCATTGCCGAAGCGTGCGTTGCCGCGTACCGCGGAGCGATCGACGCGGGCTATGGCGATGAGGTTGCTAACACGATCGTCGCCGCCATGAACGGCGGACAACCGCTCGCATGAGCACGAGGGTGGGGTCCCGCCGCAGCGGGACCCCAGTACACCTCTAGAGCGTGGTGTCGCCGTGGACGGCTGGGTTAAACGAGCCGCGCTTGATAAAGCGGCCGTGGCCCGGCTTCGTAACGATCGTGCCGTTGTCGAACACGACGGTGCCGCGCGATAGTGTCTGGCGGGCCGAGCCCGCCGTCTTCTGTCCGTCGAAGAGGTCGTAGCCGACGTTTGAGAATGCTGTGTCGAGACCGAAGCGATGCTCGCGGTTGGGGTCAAAGATGACGAGGTCGGCGTCGGCACCCACGGCGATCGTGCCCTTCTTGGGGTGCATGCCGAACTGCTTGGCGATTGCCGTCGAGGTGACGTCGACGAGCTTGCTCGGCGACATCCGGCCGGTCTTGACGCCGTGCTCCCACATCAGTGCGAGCCGATGTTGGATTGCCGAGAGGCCGTTCGGAATCTTCGAGAAGTCGTCCTTGCCGAGCGCCTTCTGCTCGTCATTGAACGGGGCGTGGTCGGTCGAGATCGACTGCAGGTGGCCAAAGTTGAGGCAGTCCCACATGAAGTCCTGGTTCGATGCGTCGCGCAGTGGGGGCGAGCAGACGTAGCGCGCGCCTTCCGGTGCGGGACGATTGAGGTCCTCGATGTTGAGGAACAGGTATTGGATGCAGGTCTCGCCGTACGCATGGACACCGCGGGCACGCGCATTGATGATCTCTTGCGCGGCCGCCTCGCACGACACGTGGACGATGTAGATGGGAGCACCGACCTTTTCTGCGAAGCGCACTGCGCGACTCGTCGCCTCGACCTCAACCCACTCGGGGCGCGTTAGCGCGTGATGGATCGGCGTCGTGTTGCCCTCTCCGAGCGCGCGATTGACGAGGTGGTCGATTACCCAACCGTTCTCGGCGTGCACCTGCACGAGGCCACCGACTTCGGTCGAGCGCTCGAGTGCTCGCATAAAGAGGTCGTCGGTCACCATCAGCGCGCCCTTGTAGGCGAGGAAGAGCTTGAACGATGTGACGCCCTGGTCGACTATCGCTTGCATGTCCTTGAAGGTTGCGTCGTCGGCCTGCGTGATCGCCATATGGAAGGAGTAGTCGACGTGCGCTGTGCCTTCGGCACGGCCCATCCACTGTTCGAGCGACGATTGGAGGCCGTTTGGCTCCATCTGTAATGCGAAGTCGACGATCGCGGTGACGCCACCGGCGGCAGCTGCCTGCGTGCCCGTGTTGTAATCGTCGGCGGTGGTGGTGCCACCAAACGGCATCGACAGGTGTGTGTGGTTGTCGATCAGGCCGGGCAGCACGTAGCAGCCGGTTGCGTCGATTACTTCGGCATCGACGTTGTCGAACGTGCCGACCGCGGCGATCGTCTCGTCGTCGATCAGGACATCCGCTTTGATTGTGTCGATTGCGGTGACGACGGTGCCGCCCCGGATGACCTTCAGCATGAGTATCTCCTATGTCGAATAAATCGTGTTGCCGACGATCATACAGCGGTTTCGATGTAAACCATCGCTCGTCAGCGAATTTGATCGGCGAACGATATGGTGCCCGGATGCTGGCAGTCGGAACGGGCGCACTCGCAGGGATTCTGTTCGGCCTGCTGACGACGCTGGTGCGGCGCGGGCTGATCCGCCAACCAAACGCGCTGGTTGGTGCGATGGTGATTACCAGCACTGCGGCGCTGATCGTGCTCGTCGTGACGGTCGTGACGGGTTCGGGGGGCGATCTGTTGGAGCTGCGGCCCGCGTTTGGTTACTTCGCCGTCGGCATTGTCGCGCCGGGTATCTCGCAGATTCTGTTTGTGGTGGCTGTGCGCGAGGTTGGGGCGAGTCGTTCCGCGATCATGATTGGCACGGCGCCGTTGTTGGCGACGATTATCGCTGTCGCTTTTCGGGGTGAGGCGCTTAAGATCGGCCTGGTTGTTGGAACGATCCTGATCGTGCTGGGGGGTGTTTCGCTCGCGTGGGATCGTAACTTGCCGCCGGGTTTCCGCGCGCGCGGCATGCTCTTCGCATTCTTTTGTGCATTGTTGTTTGCGGTGCGTGATAACGCGGTGCGCATGATGGGTGGAGCGACGGAGATGGATCCGCGCGCTGCTACGACGTGGACCTTGATCGGTGCCGTTGTTGCGGTTGTCGTCTACGCCACGCGGTCGCGACGCGGTGCCGTGCTGACGGAGTACCGCTTGGTGTTTCGCTCGTTTGTGCCGGCGGGTGTCGTCTTCGCCTTGGCGTACTTGACGCTGGTGGTCGCGTTGGAGATCGGTCGCGTCACCGTCTTCGCGCCACTCAATGCGATGCAGTCGATGTGGACGGTGCTGTTTGCTTGGATTCTGCTCAGCAAAACGGACGGCATCGGCCCGCGTATTGTCGTGGCGATGCTGCTCGTGGTGTCGGGTGGCATTCTGATTGGAGTTTTCCGATGATTATTGATGCCAACGAACTCCCGGGCCGCCAGGCCTACCGCTTGCTGATCGATTGCGTTGTGCCGCGCCCGATCGCTTGGATCTCGACGATCGATGCCGAGGGGCGCGTCAATCTTGCGCCGTTCTCGTTCTTTCAGGCTGTTGGTGCGGAGCCGCCGAGTGTGATCGTGTCGATCGGCCGGCATCGCGATGGCGCGTACAAGGACACGGGTGTCAACGCGATTGCGAGTGGCGAGCTGGTGATCAACGTCGTCACGGACGAGCTGGCTGAGGCGATGAATATTACATCCGGCGAGCATCCTTTCGGCATCGACGAGATGCGACTTGCCGGGCTCACGACGGCGCCGTGTCGCCATGTCGCGCCGCCACGGGTGGCGGAGTCGCCGGTGTCGCTCGAGTGCCGCGTGTCGCAGGAGGTGCCGATTGGGCCGGATGGCGAGAACCGCTATCTGGTGCTGATTTCCGAGGTCGTCGCCTTCCACGTGCGCGATGACATCTACGAAAACGGCCGCATCGACCCAGCGCTGCTGCATCCGCTCGGACGGCTTGGCGGCAGCTCCTTCAGCCACCCGGGCGAGATCTTCGAGATGGAGCGGCCACCTCCGACGCGTCCGATTTCGTGATGGGGGGGGGCGGATCCCACAACCGTTGGGTGGCAATCACGATCGCTGCGACGTCGATGACCACGATGCTCAGCAGGGCATAGAAGGGCGAGGGGCGGCGGGTCAGGCGCGTGCAGAGGGCGATGCTGACGTACGCCACCACCATCACGATGGCGACGGCGAGTGTGGCGCGGGCCAAGGCAATCGCGACGATCATCGTGCCGAGGGCGAGCAAGACCCAACCGAGCACGACTGTGCGGCGCGTGCCGAGGCGGACCGCCGCACCACCGATCCCGGCGGCACGATCGCGCTCGAGGTCGGGCAGGGCGTTTGCGAGGTGGGCACTGATGGCGGTGAGGGCGAACGCCGGCACCATCCACACGGGTGGCGGCTCGCCATTGAGTCCGTATGTCAAAAACAGTGGCAGCGAGCCGAAGGCCAACGCGTACGGGAGCCACGACCACGCGGTGCGCGACAGCTTCACGTTGTACAGCCACGCGACCGCCAGAGCGAAAACGTGGAACGACCCGCCAAGCGCGCCAGCCACGGTCCAGCTGAGCACTGCCGAGAGTGCTAGCGCGATCGTCGCGCCGATCCAGAGCGCTCGTGGCCCGACATCCCCCGCGACCGTTGGCTTCGATGATCGTCCGGCGCGCGCATCGAGGCCACTATCGAAGGCGTCATTGCTCCAGCCAACGGACAGCTGGCCGATCAGGACTGCGGTGCCGACTCCGACGAGGGGCCAGTCGCGCCAGCCAAGCAACCAGGCGAACGCGACGATCACCGCCGTGACCGCCATTGTTGGCGGCGCGTGGCTCGCACGCGCGAAGCCACGGAGCCGCCGCATCACGTCACGCCGGCGCGGTCTCCGTCATGTCACGGATGACCGTGACGATGCGCGGAATGATCGCGTCGAGTATCTGCTGGCCGAGTTCGGGTGTGGCGCGCCGCGCATCGCCGACCACGCCGGAGGGCGTGATGTCGCGCAGCATGTCCATTGGCACGACGACGCCGGGGCCTTTGTTGACGAGGCTGTACTTGCCGAGTGACGTCCATGTGTGGCCGGCCTGGCGCACGGCTTCGCCACGATCCCAAGCGTCGATCGAGGCCTTGTCCATCAGCACGCGCTGGCCAACGGCAAGCGCGAGCGACGTCTCGGCCTCTTCTGCGTGGATGCCAGGGCCTTCAACAGCGCCGAGGATCTCGCTGGCGAGGTCCCACCACTGCAATAGGAACACGCGGCGGCCCGTCACTTCGAGGTAGTGGTTGACGGCGACAGTCAGCGCGGCAACGTTGCCGCCATGCCCATTGACGGCAATCACGTTACGGAAACCATGGTGATGCAACGACTCGACGACTTCTTTGAAGACCGTCAGGAAGGTCGTTGTCGAGAGTCGCATCGAGCCGGGGAATTGCATGTGGTACCAGGACAGTGTGATGTTGAGCGTCGGCGCGATCAGTACGCGCAGACCATCCTTGTCGGCTGCTGCCGCGGCACGCTCGGCGATGGCGCGGGCGATGATGCAGTCCGTGTCGAGTGGCATGTGGGGACCGTGCTGCTCGGTCGTGCCGATCGGTAGGAGCACTGCGTCGACGCCTTCGGCGATCGCGGCCTCGACTTCTTCCCACGTCATTCGCTCCATGTAGTACTCGGGCATCAGTCGACCTCGGCGATCGCGCGGACGGGCGAGCCGGTGCCGCCGACCCATTTGAGGGGGAATCCCGAGAAGGCGAACTCGCCCTTGCCGACGAGCTGTTCGAGATTGCAGAGCCACTCGTAGTGCACGAGTCCACGGTCGCGGCAGACGCGATGCGACGGAAAGCCGGTGGTGCCTGCCTTGTCGGTCGAGGGGCCTTCGACGCCGTGGACTTTCGAGCCGCGGTCGGCGAGCCAGTGCGTGGCGGCGGCGGTCAGTCCCGCATTTGATGTGCAGGCCGACTTGTTGGGCCAGTGCCGATTGTGGAGTCCGGTGTGCATCAGCACGATGTGCTCGCCGATGGTTACGCCGGCGGCCGCTTCGGCCGTTTCGAGGTCTTTGACGTCAATGTCTCCGAGGTCGGGGATGTGCGTCAGGTCGAGGCAGATGCCGGTGCCACGAAACCATTCGAGTGGGCACTCGTCGATCGAGATGCCCTCTGCGCCGAAGTGGATTGGAGCGTCGACGTGTGTACCGACGTGCTCGAGCATCGAGATGTAGTTGACGGCGTAGGTAAACGGATCGCCCGCTTCGCCGAGTCCGGCCGCTTTGGCTTGTTCGTGGTTGACGTAGGGAAGGATGATTGGCGATGGAAACAAGGCATGCGCGGGCATGCCGTTTTCGATGCCGACGCTGAGGTCGATCAGCTGGCCCATCACGGGCCTCCTTTCAGTCGGGGATTCATGCGGTGACGGCGCGACCGTCGAAGGTCGCCTCCCAGGCGAGGGCGGCGGCGAGCACGGTGGTGTCGTCGCGACCCGAGATCATCAGGCCGTCGCGGGTTGTGCACGAGGGCCAGCCGAGGTGGTTGAAGGCGCGCGTGTAGGGCGTCATGCGGAGCCGCAACTCGAATGTTTCTGGCTCGCCGATGGGCGGCAATTCGCAGGGGATTGTGGGGTTGATCAGGATGTCGTGCGAGAGTTCGAGTTCGCAGATGTGGTGGTAGGCCTCGAGGTCGCGTTCGGACTGCAGGTAGTCCTGGGCCGAGATGTTCAGGCCCAGTGTCAGTTTTGCCTGTAGATCGGGCGAGTACTCGTCCCAGCGCTCGGCGATGAGTTCGCGGTGCGTGTCTGCGGCTTGCGCGACGAAGATTGGGAAGAGCGCGCTGTAGTCCGGCAGCTCGGCCTCTTCGACGAACGCGCCGAGTGCCGCCATCGCGTCGGCTGCGGGTGTGGGTCCGAGCACGCCGACGCGCAATCCTGCGAGCCGCGGTGTCGGCCGCTCGAGCACGCCGAGTACTTCGAGTGCGAGCACGCATTCTTCCATTGTGCGCGCCATTGGGCCGACGTGGTCCATGGCGGGGATGAGGGGGTAGCAGCCGTCGTCGGGTACGAGTCCCCACGAGCCTTTGTAGCCCGAAATGCCACAGGCGGCCGAGGGGATGCGAATTGAGCCGCCGGTGTCGGTGCCGAGCGAGAGCGCGGCGAGCCCACCCGACACTGCGGAGGCTGCGCCGCCGGACGAGCCGCCGGCGATCTTGCCGGGGTGGCGCGGGTTCTGTGTGTCGCCGTAGTGGATGTTTTGTGTCGTGACGCCCCAGGCGAATTCGCTGAGGTTCGTTTTGCCGACGATGATCGCGCCCGCGTCGACGAGGCGTTGTACGGCGAGTGCGGTCGATTGGGGTACGCGGTCGCGGAAGTGTGCGGAGCCAATGGTTGTGCGGATGCCGGCGGTGTCGAAGATGTCTTTGGGTGCGAAGGGCACGCCGGCGAGTGGGCCGGTGCGTCGGTGTTCGGGTAGGTTGCGTGCGTCGGCGATCGCTTCGTCGGCGCAGACGGTGATAAACGCGTTGAGGTCTGCGCGGTCCTCAATGCGTGCGAGGTGGTGCGCGGTAACTTCCTCTGCGGATAGGTCGCCGTCGCGGACGGCGGCGGCGATTTCGAAGCAGCTCCAGTCGTGCAGTGGTGCGTCTGGTAGTGCGCTCACGTGGTGTGTTCCTCAGGATCGATGGACGGTAGGGGGGTGGCTTCGGCGCGGGGGTGGTTGACGACGGCGACGCCGAGGATCACGACTCCCATGCCGATCAGTGTGACGGCGCCGGGGATGTTGCCGCGCATGATTTCGATGACGCCGGCGACGACGGGTGGCAGGAACGACCACGCCATCACGCGTCCCGATGGCCAGCGGGCGAGTGCAACGAAGAAGCAGACGTAGGCGATCAACTGCGAGCCGATGCCGAGTACGCCGATGTTGAACCAGAGTGCGCCGGAGCCCCAATCGGTCGAACCGGGATCTCCATTGAAGACGGCGAAGGGGATCAGGAGGATTGCGCCGCAGATAAATTGCGCGGTGGTAAAGCCCCAGAGGTCGGTTTCGACGCCTTTGACGCTCATCCAGCGCACGAGCACGCTGGCGGCGGCGTAGCTGGCGGCGCCGATCATCACGGCGACGATGCCGAAGACGAAGCCACTGCCGCTTCCGAGTTCGCCGGGGTTGGACAGCACGATGGTGACGATGCCGGCGAAGCCGACGATGAGGCCGGTGCCACGGATGGCTGTGACGCGTTCTTGGAGGGTGAAGCGCGCGATCAGGACGGCGAAGAATGGTGCCGAGTTGAGCAGCACGGCGGCGATGGCTGGGCCGGCATATTGCGTGCCGAGGCCGAGGCCGGCGAGTGAGAGCGTTGTTGCGCCGCCGCCGACGAGTAGGGCGAAGAACCAAACTTTTGGTGAGCGCGGCAGCTTGCCGCCGAGCAGTGGCAGGAGCGGGATCAGCACGATCGACGCGATGATCGGCCGCGCGATGCTGATCAGCCCGGCGGTTGAGTACTGCAGGGCGACGTCGGTGGCGTTGAAGGCCGCGCCCCAGAAGAACATCGTGATGATCAAGAGGACGGGGACGGGCAGTTTTGCGAGGAACGATTGGTTCATGTCCCCTCCTCCTGAGGGACGGCTAGTCCGGGGGGATTCGCCGCGTGTTTTGGCGCGCCCAGCCGAGGCCGGACGCGCCGTGCAAACAACCCTAAACGAGTGGGCTGGTGCCCGCCATCCAGATGATCACGCGCTGGAACTCGCCGGCTTCGTTGAAGTCGAAGAAGTTGCAGTTGTGCATGTCGTTCTTGGTGCCGTCTTTGAGATCGCCGATGTAGCCCTGCTCGGTGGCGACCTTACCCTTGTCGACTTCGACGACGATGTTGCGCATCTCGTGACGGATCGACACGGAGGCGCCGGTGAAGTCGGCAAACATGCGGCGGATCTCGTCCTTGCCGGTGTGTGTGACGTTCGCGGTTTGGATCGTCAGCGTGGCGTCGTCGGCGAAGTGCGCGACGATGGCCTCGACGTCCATGGCATCGACTGCGTCGAAGTAGCTGTGTGGTGCCTTGTGTAGCGCGTCGTAGTTCCAGGCCATGTGATGGCTCCTCTCGTAGATTCCCCGGGGTCGTCTCAACCCCTGGTGGGCATCCTACGCG
>JBCKBR010000051.1:0-12775 GCA_038911065.1 Gaiellales bacterium
GGCACTGGGTCGCGCCGCCCCGCGACGGATGCCGTACGGAGCCGGTCGCGAGAGAACCGAGAGCAGCCTCGGCCACTCGGCCGACGGCGATCACCTGTTGCGGCTGGAGCAGGTCGAGTAGTCGCTCCAGGTACGGGCGTCCAAGCGCGACCTCGGCCGCCGTCGGAGCACGATTGGCAAGTGGGCGGTCGCGCGGGTGGGGATGGAACGGCACGCTATTCCAGAGCACGACCTGCTGCTCGGCATCGATCTCGTCGAGCACGCCATGGATAATCGTCGCCGAACTCTCAGCCCAACCACTCGGCCGTAGCGACGAGCCCGCATACGGCGGGCCCCAGACAGCGAGTTGCCGTTCGCTGGTGAACGCAATCCCACTAAAGCGACCACCCCGCCAGCCAATCGCTTCGCCCGCAAGGACGGCTCGCGGTCGCGGTCGCGCTGCCAGATAGGCAGTCAAGTTGGCAAGCCGAATCTGCGGCGCGTTCGGAACATCGAACGCGTCGAATCGCTCGCGATAGGGGTTGATCAGTGTCGGCGGGGTGGGACTGGTAGCCAACTCGGCCAGCAGCGCCGGAAGCGTCACCGCGAAGGAACAGTCGGCGGTACGCGGCGCCCGCGCGATTCGGTCCGATGGGGTGGGCGCGGTGCAACGCGAGCCACAATGCCACCGCTCCTGCCTGGTCCGCGACGAGGGCCAGACGACCACGGGCGCTTACTGCGCGGGTGGCGGTCACTCCCACTATCGGGGCCAGAATTGGGCTGCTCGAGGCTCGCCAGCCAGGCCGTGTCGATCTCATCCTGCCGCTCCGTATCTTTGATGGCCTGATTCAGCCAATGCCAAACCGGGATCACAAGCAACTTCGGCGCGATGGTGATCACCAGCCAGCCCCAGAACAGCTCCTGCCAAAGCGTCAATTCCATATCAGGTCTATTCGCACGTGGTCATCGTAGCGACTAGATTTCGCGCATGTCACTTAGGAACTATTGTCACCGTTCCCGTGACCGTCGCCTCTCGGAACTCGCCAATGCGAAGTCGCGCTGTCACACGCCACGAACCGGGTGTTGGAATCGTGACAGTTCCGATCCAATGCGAAGCCCCGACTGATGTGACAGTGACAGGCAATTGTTGGCTGCCGTCAGTTGATCGGAGTGTGATGTCTGCCAGAGCGACATCAACTGCGGGCTGTCCCACAGCATTCGTCACAATCAGCTCGACCTCATTCTGTTGCGCGGCTCGGCCCGGGAACACATCGAGTCGCGCAGTCCTCGCATCGATCTTCTGCTCAATGTGGAGACCTCCGGCTGTTGGGCTGGCTGTGGAAGCCTGCGGCGCGAGGCCTGTCAACACACCTGTCAGCGCGATTGCAATCAGGATCAGGAGGGCCTCGAACTTGACGATGCGAGCGAAGTTGTCGCCTGTCCGTCGCACATAGATCACGGCCACGACCGCGATCGCGACAATGATGGCCTTCGCGATCACAAGGCGTCCCCACGACGTGTCTGCAATTGCTGTGATCGAGCCGGCGAATAGGACTGCGCTCAGAACACCCGTGACCACCAGGACAATCAGTCCGCCTAAGGCGAGGCGTGTGAAGCGGTGCACGATGCTGCGGACAAGTGGTGCGTGCTCGTCGGCCGTCATCGTGCGCAGCATTCGCGGCACGACCACGGCAAGCACAATCAGTCCACCGCCCCAGGTACCGGCGGCAATCACGTGCACCCAGTCGATTGCGACCGACCGCCAGACCGGTGACTGTGCGCTGGCATGCCCGGCAAGCCCTGGCGTCGCAGCGAGGAGGAGAACAATGCCAGCGGCAGCAATCGTTGCGGCCCTCCTCGCTCCCTTGGTCGCGACCCAGAGGCAGGGCACGGCACTTGCTGCCAGTAACAGCGCAGCAAGGTCGATACGTCCCTTACGTAGTTGCAGTAGCTCCGAAACGGTAATCCCGTTGGACCACGCTTCGATCGGGAAATACGCCAGACAGAGCAGCACGAGCGTCAGGGACGCACCGAGCCCCAGCCATCCGGTGGTGGCGCGAAATCGTGCATCGGCTGGCGCGGTGACGACCCTGCTGTCCGGTACGTCACGTCGACGCAAGGGCTCCCAAACGAACAGGAGCAGCGCGACGAGTCCAATCATGATGATGATCGCCGCGAACCGCAATGCGCGTAGGGTCGCCGTGATGGCTTGCGCACCAGCCGGGCGCGTTGTCTCCGTCGTATCCGCGGTTGGTGATGGTGAACCAACGGAGAACGTGAATACGCCGCTGGCGACATGTCCATCAACCGAGATGGCGTTCCACAAGGCGATTGTGGTGCCCGTTGGTAGGCCGGGCTTGACTGCCTGTATCAGAACCCGGCCCAGCCGATGGGGCGTGCCAAGCTCGAAATGTGTTCCGTTGGGAGCGATCAGCTGGATGCTCGCCCCAATCTGATTGACGGGCTCGTCGAAGGTGAGACGAACCTCCGTTGGTGCCTGCGGGGTGATCGCTGTGTCGCTGGGGTTCGTGGTGACCAAGACCATGTCTGCAGCTGCCGCTGACGGAAAGCAGATCGCCGCGGCGATCAAGGCAAGCAGCAGAACTCGGCCGCGCATCGATACGCAAGAACGCATTGCGAGCACCGTAGCGAGAATCAGTCGTGCGAAGCAGGAGAGAGGCCCGCCGCGAGTTCGCGCACGAGCGCCTCGAGTGCCTCGGGCCCACCGCGTTCGATCGCGTCAATTGCGGCCGAGCCGACGATCGCGCCATCGGCGCCGGCAGCGATCAGCCCTGCGACGTGCGCACGGGTCGAAACGCCGAAACCACCTAGGATCGGCGTCTCGCCGGCGGCCTCGCGTGTCAGCGTCAGCAACTCGGCGACGCGACTATCGAGGTTTTCGCGCGCGCCGGTGACACCAACCGCGGCGACGAGATAGACGAAGCCGCGACTCGCGGCCGCTGCGGCCTGGATGCGCTCGGGACGCGAGGTGGGGGCAACGAGGTGGATCAGGTCGATGCCGGCAGCCTCGGCAGCCGCACGTAGGCGCTCCGATTCTTCTGGTGGGATGTCAGCCACAATCAGCGCCTCGGCGCCGGCTGCTGCAGCGTCGCGACAGAAGGCCTCCTCGCCATAGCTCTCGACGATCGCACCGTACGTCATTGGCACGAGTGGGACGTCAACGCGTCGGTTGATCTCTGCCAGCAGTTCGAGCGCGCGGTGTGGCGTGATGCCAAGGTCGAGCGCGGCCTGAGCGGCCCGTTGAATTGTGGTGCCGTCAGCGAGTGGATCGGAGTAGGGGATGCCCAGTTCGATCACGGTTGCACCACCACGCACAGCGGCCTCTGCCAGGGCGGGGGCATCCTCATTTGCCATCAAATAGACGGCGAGTGCGGGCACGATCAGCTTCATGCCTGGTTCCGACGATCGGCGATCTGGTCGACATCCTTGTCGCCGCGGCCCGATAGCCCCACCAGCACGTTGCCGTTGGGACCGAGTTCCTTGGCGATGCGCTCGGCGATTACGAGCGCGTGGCTCGACTCGAGCGCGGGGATGATCCCTTCCATCCGGCACAGCCGATCGAAGGCTGTCAGCGCCTCCTCGTCCGAGACGCCAACGTATTCGGCGCGCCCCGATTGCATCAATGCGGCGTGCTCGGGACCAACGCCGGGATAGTCCAGACCCGCGCTGATCGAGTGTGTTTCGAGGACTTGGCCGTCATCGTCGCAGAGCACGAACGAGCGCGAGCCGTGCAGGATCGAGACGCGTCCACCGCTGAGCGAGCGCGCGTGTAGTGCGGCACCATCGCCACCGGCTTCGACGCCGACGAGGCGCACGGGATCGTCGCGGAACGGATGGAAGATGCCAATCGCATTCGAGCCGCCACCGACGCAGGCCACGACGGCATCGGGCAGGCGGCTGGTGCGCTCGAGCAGTTGCGCCCGCGCCTCTTCGCCGATCACGGCTTGGAGACGTCGCACGAGGTACGGATAGGGGTGGGGTCCAGCGGCTGTGCCGATCATGTAATGGGTCGTCTCGACGTTGGCGATCCAGTCGCGAATGGCATCGTTGAGGGCGTCCTTGAGTGTGCCCGCACCGTTCGTGACGGAGATCACTTCGGCGCCAAGGAACCGCATCCGCACGACGTTTGGACGCTGTCGCCGCATGTCCTCCTCGCCCATGTAGACGACGGCTTGGAGGCCGAAGCGCGCACAGACGGTTGCAGTCGCGACACCGTGCTGGCCCGCGCCGGTCTCGGCGACGATGCGCTGCTTGCCAAGGCGCTTGGCGATCAGGGCTTGGCCGAGTGCATTATTGATTTTGTGGGCGCCGGTATGGGCGAGGTCCTCGCGCTTGAGCCAGATGCGGGCGCCGCCGATGTCCTCGGTCAGTCGCTCGGCGAGATAGAGCGGTGTTGGGCGCCCAACAAAGTCGCGGCGCAGCAATGCCTGCTCGGCATGGAATGCGGGGTCGGCAAAGGCTGCATCCATCGCCGCCTCGAGTTCGTCGAGCGCGGCCATCACCGTCTCGGGTACGAAACGGCCACCGAACTCGCCGAAGCGTCCGAGCTCGTCCGGTGGGTAGGCGTCGTCCGCCGTGGCGTGGGTGCGAATCTCACTCATGCAGCGATCCCTTCGCGTACCGCAGCGATAAACGCCGAGACACGACCGTGGTCTTTGATACCGGGGCTCTGCTCGACGCCGCGCGCGACATCCACCGCCCATGGTTGTGCGGCGTCAATCGCCGCTATCACGCTCTCGGGTGTCAGTGTGGAGGCCAGCACGACCTGTCGGCCAGCCGTGCTCAGCGTCCGTACGGAGGCCCAGTGTTCTGCCAACTCGGTCGCTGTCGGCTCGTCATCAAAGGCGCGGTCGAGCAGGAGTGGGTTGGCCGTGCCAACCGTGTCCGAGGGCAGACGGTACGCGACGATCGCACGATCGCCCAGCAGCGTCTGTGTCGCTTCTGCGTGAGCACCATAGACCTGCAGGCGATTCAGCCCAGTCTCTTCGAGCACAAGCGCAGCCTGCTCTGGCGTTGCGTCGACGAGCACGCCGATCGCCTCGACCGACGCGGGCACTCGCTCGCGCAACGCGCGGGCCGTGGCACAGTCGACGGCACGCGGCGACCATGGCACGAGAATGAATCCGATCATGTCGGCGCCGGCGGCAACCGCCTGGTCGACGTCGTCGGCTCGGGTCATGCCACAGATCTTGATCAGGGTCATGGGCGCGTCAGTTCGATGAGGAGTTCGGGGTTGCGCATCAGGGCCGTGCCGACGAGTGCGGCCGAGGCGCCGGCCTGGCCGGCCGCGTCGAGATCGGCGCGCGATGAGACGCCCGATTCTGCGACCGACACGAATCCGGCTGGAACCGACGCCAGCAGTTTGCGCTGGAGCAGTGGATCGACCTTGAGGGTCGTCAGATCACGCGCGTTGACGCCAATCAGTGGGCAGCCAAGCGCCAGTGCGCGCACCAACTCGGCTTCGTTGTGTACCTCGCAGAGCACATCCATCTGGTGGTCTTCCGCAGCCTGGATGAGGTCCTCGGCGAGGCTATCGTCGACGAGCGCGAGGAGCACGAGGATCGCATCGGCGCCGTGCGCGCGCGCCTCCATCACCTGATACGGGTCGACGAAGAAGTCCTTGCAGAGCAACGGCAGATTGGTCACGGCGCGCACGCGTGCGAGATCGAGCAGCGACCCGGCGAAGTCGCGCGCACTCGTCAGGACCGAGATCGCCGCCGCACCATTCGCCTCGTACAGTCGTGCTACGTCCGCCGAGTCTGCCGACGGCGCGATCGGACCCTCGCTGGGCGATGCGCGCTTGATCTCTGCGATCACTTGCACGCGCCCCGCTTGATGCAGCGCGCCCGCAAACGGACGCGTCTCGCGCCGCCGCGCGACTTCCTGCTGTGTCCATATGCCGATCTCTTGGAGATACCCCATTACGCCGCTCCTTGTGCGGATTGTGCTGCCGCGGCTACCGCGCCGAGCACTGCTTTCGCCTGACCACTATCGATCGCCTCGATCGCCTGGGCAACCCCCGCCGCCATGTCCTCTGCGCGCCCACAGACCATCAGCGCCGCTGCGGCATTGAGGACGACGGCGTCGCGTGGCGCACCTGGCTCGGCATCGAAGATGCGTGTGATGATTGCGGCGTTCTCAATTGGGTCGGCGCCGGCGAGTGCGGCGGCGGGGGCACGTGCAATGCCGACCTCGAGTGGATCGAACGTCCAGGTCTCGATCGCGGCCTGTGTGACCTCGGCAATCGTTGTCGTGCCGCATGGTGTGATCTCGTCGAAGCCACCTTCGCCGTGGACAATCAGCGCGTGTTCGATGCCAAGGATCTGCATCACCTCGGCCATCGTTGGTACGAGCTCGGGTCGGGCGACGCCGATGATCTGAAACGGCGTCTGCACGGGGTTCGCAAGCGGTCCAAGCAGATTCATGATTGTGGGGATCGCAAGCTCGCGACGGACCGGACCGGCATGGCGCATCGCTGGATGGTGGGCGGGCGCGTAGAGAAAGCCAAAACCGTGGTCGTCGATCATGGCGGCGACGGCTGCGTGCGGGATCTCGACCGGCACACCGAGGGCTTCCAGTACATCCGCGCTACCAGACTTCGACGAGATCGAGCGGTTGCCGTGCTTGGCAACGCCCGCACCGGCACCCGCCGCCACGAGCGCTGCGGCCGTGGAGATGTTGAACGACCCGCTGTGGTCGCCGCCCGTGCCCGCGGTATCAACGAGATCGCGCCGCACTGGGCGGACCGCAATTGCGTGCTCGCGCATCGCCCGCGCGCAGCCGGCGATCTCCTCGGGCGACTCACCCTTGGCACGCAGCGCGACGAGGAAGCCCGCGGTCTGTGCTGGCGTCGCCTCGCCGCTCATCACAACGTTGAGGGCCGCGCGCGCATCGTCAGCAGAGAGGTTCTCGCCCGCGATCAGACGCACGGTGGCGGTATGCAGTGGCGATGCGCTCATGCGGGGCCTGCGAGCGCGAGGAAGGCCGCCATCACGCGGTCGCCCTCAGGCGTCAGCACGCTCTCGGGATGGAACTGGACCCCGTGGGTTGGTTGCGAAATGTGACGCACAGCCATCACGGTACCGTCGTCAGCGCGCGCCGTCACCGTCAGTGTGTCTGGAATCGGCTCGAGGGCTGCGAGCGAGTGATAGCGGCCGGCGCGAAAGCGTTCGTCAAGCATGTCGAGCAGCGGGTCGGGCGCGACGCGCACGACGTCGTCGGCTTTGCCATGGACAAGCTCGTTCGCCGCGCCGACGGTGCCGCCATGCATCTGCACCAGCAGTTGATGTCCGAGGCAGACACCTAGGATCGGGATGCGTCCCGCAAATGCGTCGATCAGGTCGGCCGACACGCCGGTCTGGTCGGGCGTTCCTGGCCCCGGGGAGATCACGAGGTGGGTGGGGGCCAAGGCCTCGGCCTCGGCGACAGTGATTGCATCGTTGCGTCGAACGATCACCTCGTCGGCACCCGCCTCGGCGAAGCCGTGGGCGAGGTTGTAGGTAAACGAATCGAAGTTATCAATCAGCAGGACGCGGATCATCGACCATAGCCCCCGGCATCGGCCAGATCGACTGCGCGCTGCAGTGCCTCCATCTTGCGGAGACACTCGCGGTGCTCTTCGGCTGGATTGCTGTCGGCGACGATGCCAGCGCCGGCTTGCAGCGTCGCCACGCCATCGCGCAGCTGAATCGTGCGCAGTGCGATGCACGTATCGAGAGCACCATCCGTACCGAAATAGCCAACCGCTCCTGCGTAGGCCCCGCGGCGGTGCGGTTCGAGCGCGCTGATGATCTGCATGGCGCGTACCTTGGGTGCGCCAGAGACGGTGCCGGCGGGGAAGGTCGCTGCCAGCAGACTGAAGGCGTCCTGTCCCTCGCTGAGGCGGCCCTCGACGCGCGAGACGATGTGCATCACGTGGCTATAGCGTTCGATCTCGAGCAGTCGTGTGGGGCGCACGGTGCCCGGATCGCAGACGCGCGAGAGATCGTTGCGGGCGAGGTCGACGAGCATCTGATGCTCGGCGCGCTCCTTAGGATCTGCCAGCAGTTCGTCCGCTAGGCGATCATCCGCTTCGGCATCCGCGGCACGAGGGCGCGTGCCCGCAATGGGGCGCAACTCGGCGATGCCGTCGCGCGAGAGCGCCACGTGGGTCTCGGGCGAGGCGCCAACGAGCGCGAGGTCACCAAGGTCGATCAGGAACAGGTAGGGGGAGGGGTTGACGGCGCGCAGAGCGCGATACACGGCAACGGGGCTGCGCGGCGTCCGTCGGCGATGCCGCTGCGACAGGACCACTTGGAAGACATCACCGGCAGTGATGTGCTGCTTGCCGATCTCGACGCGTTCGATGTACTCGTCCATGTCGAGGTCGCCGACTGAGGCGGCCACATCGACGAGCGCCGGCACTGGTTCGACGCCATCGGGCAGCGGACCCAAGAGACGAGCCGTTATCTCATCGGCGAGCGCCTCGTGGCCCGGCTGGGCGATCACTTGGATCGTCGCGCGGACGTGGTCGAAGGCCACGACGACGGGGGTGATCAGAAAACTTGCCGGCTTGACCAGATCGCCGTCCTCGCGCTCTGGCAATGGCACGGTCGGCTCGAAGTGAGGAATTGCGTCGTAGGCCAGCATCCCGACGGCACCGCCAGCAAACGGCGGCAGATTCGATAGATCAAGGTCACGACTTACGTCGAGTCGGGCACGGAGCGGCGCAAACGGATCGTCACCCGTCAAGTCGAGGTCGAGTCGTTCGCAGCCGGCCGAGAGAAAGGAGTAGCGACCAACCTGCTGGCCGCCCTCGACGCTTTCGAGCAGAAAACCGGGCCCGAGATCGCGCAGCCGCAGATAAGCGCCGACGGGCGTCAAGAGGTCGGCCGGCAGCTCGCGCACGCTGGGCCGGATCTTCGGCGGGCTCTTGGGTCTGGGTTCGGTCGGGTTCATTGTCCTCGAATCTCGCGCATAAAAAAGGCTCCCTTGAAGGGGAGCCCGGGCAGTACGGATCGGTAGTGCGCGTCAGCGCACCGGATCCAGCCCGGTCGTGTACCACCACCAGATCGTGTTGCGGAATCCCTGCATGCACTGCAGGGTGTCAGGGTATTGGGGATCTGTCAACCGCTGCGTGGTAGCCTCCGCGTGTTGTCGTATCCCGCGGCAACACCGTTTTCGGAGGCCTCCTAGCGTGGCTCGCACCGTTCTTGTCAGTGCCGTTCGCACACCCTTTTGCCGTCTCAGCGGCGACCTTGCCGGTGCCTCGGCTGTGGATCTTGGTGTTGCTGCTGCGACGGCTGCCTTGGAGCGCGGCGGCGTTGCTCCGGCGGATGTGGACTATTCGCTGATTGGCACGGTCGTGCAGGCTGGACAGATGCACGCGATGGCGCGCCAGGTTACGACCCGGGCGGGGATTCCGGTCGCGAGCGGCTCCGAGACGATCAACAAGGTCTGTGCCTCAGGAATGCGCGCGATCGCGTTGGCCGATTATCTGATTCGCCTTGACGAGGCCGAGGTGGTGCTCGCGGGTGGCATGGAATCGATGACGAGCGCACCGTATATGGCGTTGGGTGCGCGGCAGGGCTTTCGCTTCGGTGACACGCAGCTGGTCGACGCCGTGCTGCACGACGGTCTGCGCGATCCATGGACGCAGCGTGTGATGTACGACCAGGCGAACGAGGTTTCGAGCGAGCTCGGGATCACGCGCGAGGAGCTCGATGCGTGGGCGCTGCGCTCGCATCAGCGGGCCGTTGCCGCGCAGAGCGATGGCACGTTTGCCGCGGAGATCACGCCCGTCACGATCCGCGAGCGCAAGTCCGAGCGGGTCGTCGACACGGACCAGGGGCCACGGGCCGATTCGACGCTGGAGTCGCTTGCCAAGCTGGGGCCGTTGACGGAGGGTGGCACGCATACGGCAGGCAACAGTCCTGGTGTGACCGATGGTGCGGCGATGGTGATTGCCGTTTCCGAGGAGGTCGCGCAGCAGCGCGGCTGGAAGCCGCTGGCAATCGTGCGTTCGTCGGCTGTGGCGGCGGACGAGACGCGTCGTCTCGCCTGCGCGCCAGCGCTTGCCGTGGACGCCGCACTCGCCAAGGCGGGTCTGACCGTGGCCGAGATCGACCGGCTCGAGGTCAATGAGGCCTTCGCGTCAATCGCGCTGAATACCATCAAGACGCTTGGGATCGATCCGGAGCGCGTCAATGTCCACGGTGGTGCGGTCGCACTCGGCCATCCGGTCGGCGCGAGTGGTGCCCGCCTGGTGGGCACGCTCGTGCATCAACTGCAGCGTGCGGGCGGTGGCATTGGCGTCGCGACGATCTGCTCGGGTGGTGGCCAGGGTGATGCGATGGTGCTCGAGGTATTTTCGGCTTAGAGTCAGCCGTAGACGAAACGAAAGCGATTTGACGGATATGAGTGACAGCCCAAATGACGATATCGTGGTGCGCCTCGACCGCATCTATACGCGTGGCGGCGATCTGGGCGAAACGAGCCTTGGCGATGGGCATCGAGTGTCCAAGCACAATGCCCGCGTGGCGGCCTATGGCACTGTCGACGAGCTCAACGCTGCGTTCGGTGTCGCGCGCCTGCATTCCGCGACGACTGCGTGGGATGGTTGGCTCGAGCGGATTCAGAATGATCTGTTCGACGTCGGTGCCGACCTTTGTGTGCCGCCTCCGCCAGAAGGTGATCAGCGTCACCGCTCGCGGTTGCGTGTCAGTCCGGTACAGGTTGAGTGGCTCGAGCAGTGCATTGATGAGGTCAACGATAATTTGCCAGCGCTGACATCGTTCGTCGTGCCGGGCGGCACGCCATTGTCGGCGTACTTGCACGTGGCGCGAACGATCTGTCGACGGGCCGAACGAGATGTTGTCGAGTTGGCGGCGCAGGAGCCCGTCACACGCGAGGTCATCACGTATCTCAACCGTTTGTCCGATCTATTGTTCGTGCTCGCCCGCGCCGCAAACGTTGAGGGCGACGAGACGACGTGGCTGCCCGGTGCGAGTCGCTTGTAGGAGTCGTTCTGGCTGGTGCGGCTGCGCTGCGCGGTGGAGGTGAGTGACTGAAACTGCACAAAAGGACCTGCCGTTTCGCGCGCACTATCTCGGGGTACGCAGACTGTCGTGATGGGGTCAGGCTCGATTTTGTGATGGGGGCGGACGCCACATCCGCGGGGTTGTGAGGTCCGCCTCCACGGACGCCACGACCGTTACATGCGCGGTGCCTTGGAGGCGGACCTCACAACCCCGCGGATGTGGCGTCCGCCCCCATCACAAAATCCGACGGAGCGTGCGGGGGATCCCCCACACGCTCCATGGCCCCCTTAGCCCGTGACTGGCTCCGGCCGATACCAGGTCTTCTTCAGTACCAGTGTTCTGGTCACGCTCTTGGCGGTGCCACCCGTCGGGGTAAAGGTCGTCACAAGGCGCACCGTGAGTGACTGCGTCTTGTTCGCTGCGCGTGCCTTTGCCGTTAGGCGACAGATAATGGTCAGCTTCCCCGCCTTGGCAACAGTCTTGCGTGCTGTGCAGACGATCATCGTGGCGGCCTTCTTGGCCAGCTCGGTTGCGCGCGGCGTCGACCGTCGAGTGGTACCCACCAGAACCACTTTGCCCGCGCCGGGGAGTTTCAGCTGTGCGGTGATGGACTGGGCCGAGCCCTTCAGGGATTTGATCGTGAAGGTATTCACCGGTGCGGTTGGGGTTGGTGTCACCGCGTTGGAAACTGCTGTTGGTGTCACCGCGTTGGAAGCTGCTGACGAGCTGGACGTACCATCTGCGTTAGTGGCAGTGGCGGTGAAGGTGTAACTCGTGCCGTTCGTGAGGCCAGTGACGATGCAGGAGCCTGCCGTCCCCGTGACAGTGCAGGTCCGTCCACCCGGGCTCGCGGTAACCGTGAACGACGCAGGCGTGCTGCCTGACCCGGCGGCAACGGTGACCGTTGCCGCGCCGTCACCAGCAACCGCGGTTGGCGCTGGCGGCGCGGAAGGAGGCGTAGCTACCCCGCTCGGCCAAGCGGAGAGCAGCGTGCCATCAGTCCCTACCGCAGCCGCGTAGTTACGGGTGGTGCCACCGACGCTGGTGAAGTTGCCGCCAAGGTAGACGGTGCTACCTGACACTCCAATCGCGAGCACGCTGTTGTTCAGGTTCGGATTCCAGGAGCTGAGGGTGCCGTCGGTGCCTACCGCCGCCGCATAGTTACGGGTGGTGCCACCAACGCTGGTGAAGCCGCCGCCAAGATAGACGGTTGATCCCAACACCCCAATCGCACTCACGCTGCTGTCCAGGTTAGGGTTCCAGGAGGTGAGGGTGCCGTCAGTACCTACCGCCGCCGCACGGTTACGGGGAGTGCCCCCGGCGGTTCTGAACTCGCCGCCAAGGTAGACGCTGCTACCTGACACCCCAATCGCGAACACGGCGCCGTTCAGGTTCGGGTTCCAGGAGGTGCTGAGGGTGCCGTCAGTGCCTACCGCCGCCGCATAGTTACGGGCGGTGCCACCAACGGTGGTGAAGTCACCGCCAAGATAGACGGTTGATCCCAACACCCCAATCGCGTTCACGTAGCTGCCCAGGTTCGGGTTCCAAGAGGTGAGGACGCCGTCAGTACCTACCGCCGCCGCACGGTTACGGGTGATGCCACCAACGGTGGTGAAGTCGCCGCCAATGTAGACGGTGCTACCTGACACCGCAATCGCGTTCACGCCGTCGTTCAGGTTCGGGTTCCAGGAGGTGAGGGTGCCGTCAGTGCCTACCGCCGCCGCATAGTTACGGGTGATGCCACCAACGCTGGTGAA
>JBCKBR010000052.1:0-12532 GCA_038911065.1 Gaiellales bacterium
GCGGCTGCTCTGCAATGTTGCAGAGGGCTGCAGTTGTGGCGACTGAACCGGAGGTGGCCCCATGGCCCTAACAAGCGAACAGAAGACTGAGCTGATCGGAAAGCACGGCCGCAATGCCGCCGACACTGGATCCACCGAGGTCCAGGTCGCAATGCTGACGACGCGCATCAACGAACTCACTGAGCATCTCCGAATTCACAAGCACGATCATCACTCGCGCCGAGGCCTCCTCAAAATGGTTGGCCGCCGGCGACGCCTGCTCCAGTACCTCCAGCGTGAGGACATCGAGCGGTACCGAGGGATTGTGAAGGAACTTGGCCTACGCCGCTAACGGCGCAGCGAGTGATACGCGGATGGTGGCACGCGGGACGCGTAGCCACTTGCAGCAGAAGGGAAGTACCCACCTATGAGTGATGTCTTTGGAATCGAAACCGCAGTTGAGGTTGCAGCGGGCGATATGACGCTCCGCTTTGCAACCGGACAGCTTGCAAAGCAGGCGGATGGCGCAGTGCTCGTGACGAGCGGCGACACCGTTGTTCTCTCGACCGTCGTCGGAGCACAGGAGGCGCGCCCCGGCGCGGACTTCTTTCCGCTGACTGTCGATGTTGAAGAAAAGCAGTACGCCGCAGGCAAGATCCCCGGCGGATTCTTTAAGCGCGAAGGGAAGGCCACGGAGAAGGCCACGCTCAACGCGCGCATGATTGACCGGCCGATTCGGCCACTATTCCCCAAGGGATTCCGCAACGAGGTCCAGGTCATCGGCACCGTCCTGAGCGTCGACAAGGTTGTCTCGCACGACATCCTCGCGATGAATGGTGCGAGCGCCGCCCTGATGATCTCGCCGCTTCCGTTTGATGGTCCCATTGGCGCAGTGCGCGTCGGCCTGATCGACGGCGAGTTGCGCGTCAATCCCTCGATGCCCGAAATGCTCGAGAGCGATCTCGACCTGATCGTCTGCGGCTCGCCCGATGCCATCACGATGGTTGAGGCCGGCGCCAATATCGTGCACGAGGACAAGTTGATTGAGGCTCTCGAACTCGCTCACACTGTGATCAAGTCGATCTGCGCCGCGCAGATCGACCTGCAGAGCAAGGTTGGCAAGCCGAAGTGGTACTCGGCCGCCGTCGATACAGAGCTCGATGCCAAGCATGGCGCGACCTTCGATCGTCTGATTTCCGAGCACGGCATTAAAGGTGTCGAGAAGGCACAGGCCGAGGTGTTCGCCGCTGAGTGCCCGCCCGTGTCTGCTGACGCCACCGAAGAGGTAATGGTCCGACGAACGCAGGTCAAGTTCGCGCTCGGCTTTATCTCCGACCGTCGTCGTGCGGCCGCAGTCAAGGGTCCCGTGCAGGAGCAGTTCGAGAACGACATTCGTGGCCTCTCCGACGCGGAGCAGGACTCGAAGGAGCTCAAGAGCGCTAAGCGTTCGGCCCTGATTGAGCGGATCGTCAGCGACATCAAGCTGCCGTTCCCGACGGGCTCGGACCACGGTCTCGACGCTGCTACCACCAGTGCAGTCAAGAGTGCCATCGATAGTGTCTACAAGCAGATCGTACGCACGAAGATCGCCGTCGACAAGCGTCGTCCTGACGGTCGTGGCGAGAACGAGATTCGCCCGATCTCCGTCAGCGTGGGCACGATGCCCCGCACACACGGCTCGGCCATCTTTACGCGTGGTCAAACCCAGGCGTTGACGCTCGTCACGCTCGGCACGATCAAGGAAGAGCAGCGGATCGATGATCTCTCGCTCGAAACAACCAAGCGCTACATCCATCACTACAACTTCCCACCATTCAGCGTGGGCGAGACGGGCTTCATGCGCGGGCCGAAGCGTCGTGACATTGGCCATGGTGCGCTCGCCGAGCGCGCCCTGGTCGCTGTCGTGCCGCCGGTTGGCGAGTTCGCCTACACGATGCGTGTCGTCTCGGAAATTCTCGAGTCGAATGGGTCGTCGTCGATGGCCTCCGTCTGCGGCTCGACGCTCGCACTGATGGACGCAGGCGTGCCGATCAAGGCTCCTGTTGCAGGTATTGCGATGGGCCTGATCAAGGAGGGCGACAGCCTCGTCATCCTGACCGATATTCAAGGAGCCGAGGATCATCTTGGCGACATGGATTTCAAGGTCGCTGGCACGGCCGAGGGTATTACTGCTCTGCAGATGGACATCAAGATCACCGGCGTCACACGCGACCTGCTGAAGGAAGCGTTGTCCCGCGCCAAGGATGCTCGTCTGAGCATCTTGGCATCGATGGCGACCGCCATCTCTGAGCCACGCGAGTCGTTGTCAGAGCATGCACCGAAGGTGCTGCAGACAAGGATCCTGCCGGAGCAAATCGGTCTCCTGATCGGTAAGGGCGGCGAAACGATTCGCGGCCTGCAGGAGGAGTACAGCGTGCAGATCGACGTCGAGGAAGATGGCAGCGTGCGCATCTACGGCGTTGGTCCAGAGGCTGTTGCCGCCAAGGATCAGATCGAGCAGATGATGCGTCCCGTCCAGGTCGGCGACCAGTTCGTCGAGCGCAAGATCGTCAAGACGGCCGACTTCGGCGCCTTTGTCGAACTGCGTAAGGGCACGGACGGCCTGCTGCACGTGTCGCGCATTGCGCCCGGCACGCGCATCTCGTCGGCCGACCAGGTCCTGGCTCGCGGCGATATTGTCAGCGTTGAAGTGACCGAGGTCGATACCGATCGCGGACGCATTGGCCTCAAGCTCGTCAGCAAGTTCGAGGACGGTGTCGAGATCTCTCCGGAGACGATCGGCGAGCGCTACAAGGAGCAGTTCCCGGACGGTGGCGGCGATGACCGCGGCGATCGTGGTGGAGACCGTGGCGATCGTGGCGGCCGACGCGGCCGCCGGTCGGAGTAACGGGGCATCTATGCGCCCCGGCGTTGAGGTGACGGAACTCGCGAGCGGCCTCCGGGTCGCGAGCGAGTTCCGGCCCGGCGTCCATGGCGTGGCCTTTGGTACCTGGGTGCGGGTTGGGTCGCGCGACGAGACGCACGATGTTGCGGGCGTCTCACACCTGATCGAGCACTTGTTGTTTCGCGGTACAGCGCGGCACGATGCACTCGTGATTGCCGAGTCGTTCGATCGCTTCGGCGCCGAGTTGCAGGCCTCGACGTCGCGCGAGGAGACAGACATCTTTGCTCGCGTGCTTGGCGAGCATCTCCCGGAGGCCGTGGATATCGTCGGCTCCATGATTGCGAGTCCCGCGTTCAATGACATCGAGCCCGAGCGCGAGGTGGTGCTCGAGGAGCTCGCACTGTACGAGGACACGCCCGACGACCTCGTGCACGACGTACTCGGACGCAATATTTTCCCCGAGCAGGCCGTGGGACGACCGATTGCAGGATATGCGACGACAGTCGCGCGGCTCGATGAGGCCGCAATTCGCGCACACTACACGCGCCACTACACCGGCGAGCAGGTGGTGTTTGCAGCCGCCGGGGCGATCGAGCACGCAGCAATTGTGGCACTTGTCGAGCAGGCGTTCGATGGCCTTCCGTCAGGTACACCAACGGCACGCGTCGATGCTGTCGCTGCCTCCGGGACTGCCGACTTCGTTGAGCGTGATACCGAGCAGACGCACATCGCGATCGGGGGCGCCGGGATCGGCCGACAGGATGATCGTCGTTTTGCCCTCGCCGTGCTCGACCAGATTCTCGGTGGCGGAGCATCATCGCGTTTCTGGCAAGAAATTCGCGAACAGCGCGGGCTGGTCTACAGCGTCTTCTCGTACGTGTCGTACTTCGAGGAGACCGGCCAGGTTGGTCTCGCGCTGGGCACGCGCACCGAGAATCTCGAAGAGGCGCTGGTGGTGGCCGCAACGGAAATCAACGAGCTAGCAGTGGGGAAATTTCGCGATGGTGAGATCACCCGCGCGCGTGACAACCTCAAGGCCCGTCTGCTGTTGAACATGGATTCGACCGTCGCGCGGATGGCCCGACTTGGGCGAAGCCTTGTCTCGAACATTCCGCTGATGACCGACGATGAGGTCGCGCGCCGCATCGACGCGGTCACGTCCGACGATGTACAGCGTCTGATCTGCGACCTCTACATGCCGAGCACGCTGAATGTCGCGGGAATTGGCCCGGACGCCGCGGCGTTTGCTGCTGCAGTGGACGCCTTCCGCCAACCCGTGGGGAGTCACGCATGACCCGCGTTCTCGTCAGCGGAGCGACGGGCAAGCTTGGCGCACCGATCTGCGCCGCGATCGCGGCGTCCGATGACCTCGTGCTCGCCGGCCGCGTTGCCCGGTCGCTATCCGGCGCTGACGGTTTCGCGACGCTCGCGGAGGCAATTTCTGCCACTGCTGCCGAGATCGTCGTCGATGTTACGGCGCCGGAAGTGGGAGAGTCTCACGCGCTGGCGACCGTCGCAGCCGGGCTCCCATTGGTGCTTGGCACGAGCGGGATGGCACGAGAGGCAGCCGCGCGTATCGACGCCGCAGCGATCGAGCAGGGCGTGCCCGTGCTATTCGTACCGAACTTCTCCATCTCGGCGGTGTTGATGATGCAGTTTGCCGCGCAGGCCGCGCGCTACATGACGGATTGCGCAATCGTCGAGGAGCATCATGTCGCCAAACTGGATAGTCCGAGTGGCACGGCATTGCGTACCGCGGACCTCGTCGAGCAGGCATCCGGCCGGCGTCCGGAGATCTCCTCGATTCGGCTCGACGGACTCGTCGCCAATCAGAGCGTGCTGTTCGGTGCAACCGCGCAGACACTGGAGATCCGCAACGTCACGATCAGTCGCGAAGCGTTCGTTCCGGGCGTGTTGCTCGCGATCCGAGGCATCCACCGCTTGCCGTCGGGTTATCACGTCGGTCTCGAACAACTGCTCGACTAGTTGTAGTCCCTATAGACGTTGTTGACGCGGTCTGTTGGAACGGCGGTTGTGGCTATGCTGCGCCAACCGCGGACGGGAGCAAACATGCAGGCGCCAATTGGGCGAATCTTGACAGCAATGGTGACGCCGTTCGCGGCCGACGGGTCAATCGCCCTCGACGAGGCCGTGCGCATCGCGGAGCACCTGATTGCCAATGGTTCAGAAGGCATCGTCGTGCACGGGACCACCGGCGAGGCGTCGACACTGACAGACGCTGAAAAGCTCGAACTGACAGAGGCCGTTGCTGGCGCTGTTGGCTCGCGGGTCCCCGTCATTGCGGGGACGGGATCGAACGACACCGCACATTCTGTGCAGCTCACCCGGCAGGCCGCACGTTTTGCGGGTGTTGCCGGATTCCTCGCTGTCACGCCCTATTACAACAAGCCACCGATCGCAGGCATCGAGGCGCACACTCGGGCGATTGCGGATGCCGCTGGCGACCTGCCAATCATTCTCTACAACATCCCGCAGCGTGTAGTTGTGCACCTTTCGCCCGCCGATATTGATCGCCTTGCACAAATCGATACCGTGATCGCGGTCAAGCAGGCAGTCACAGATCTCGACGAGGCGCGCCAGATAGTGGAGAGTGGGCAGCTCGCGCTCTATGCCGGCAATGACGATCTCGTCTTGCCGTTCGCGCTGCTCGGCGGCGTCGGTGGTATCTGCGTGGCGAGCCACATCGCCGGCAACGAGATGTTGGCGATGCAAATCGCGGCCGACCGCGGGGACGAGGCTGAGGCACGCGCCATCGATGCCAGCCTGCTGCCACTGTACGAGGCTCTCTCGGTGACGGTCAATCCGATCCCCGTCAAGACGGCCATGGATCTCCTTGGCTTTGCGGTCGGCGATCTACGCCTACCGCTCGTCGCAGCCACTCCACAAGAGCGTGAGATCGTGCGGGCGGGTTTGGTTGCCCGCAGCCTGCTCGACTAAAGCCGGGTAGGGTATCGTCTGTTCCGTTCGAGAGGATTCTGATGAAGCGCAAGAAGAACAAGTCCGCCCCGAAGCCACATCGCGTACGCAAGGCTCTCCGCCGACGCGCCGCTGCGCGCGGCCGCCGCTAGGTTCGTGCGCGCGTACGCCTTTCTGGGCGACGCGTTGCTCGTCTATCAGGACGCGGTGGTAGCGCAGTTGAATGTGCAGCATGGCTTCGCGATCGCAGCTCCGACGACACAGGATCTTGCCGACCTCGAGGAGATCGCGCGTGGCGAGACCGCACTGCTGTTTGTCTGCGGACTACCCTACGTGCGCTTGCGCGACCGCGGCCTTCCGCTCGAACCGCTCGCTGCGCCCGTGTCGCTGGCCCACCCGGCAGAGTCCCCTGGCTATTGCAGTCTTCTGCTCGGCCGTCCAGGACTCGTTGGTCAGCAACTCGACGCGCTCGACGCGCTCCGGCTCGGCATCAACAGTTACGACTCGATGTCGGGATGGGTGCTACCGGCGGGCTCGGGGATGCCGTTGGGTCGCTTCAGGTCGACAACGGTGACCCACGGGCATCGCCGATCGATGGAACTGCTCCTGGCCGGTGCGATCGATGCGGCTCCAATCGATTCGATGCTCCTCGCCGCGGAGAGTGTGGCGACGCCAGCTTTTGGCGAGCTACCCGTGCTTGCTGCATACGGTCCCACGCCGAGCCCACCGGTGGTGCTCGTCGGCGGTGACCCCGACTTGGCCGACCAGCTGCGGGGAGCACTCACCACACTCGCGGCCCAACCATCGGGTGCAGCAGCACTCGCGCTCGGAGCGATCGCTCGCTTTGCAGCGACCGACGATGCCACGTACGACCCCACCCGCGCCTGTGACCGGAGAGCAGCACAATGCACGCACTAATCGTCCTCGCACACCCCGAACCAGGCAGTTTCTCTGCGGCACTTGCGCAGACCGCCACTGACGCGCTCACCGCCGCTGGCTGGACGGTCGATCTCGATGATCTGGCGCGCGAAGGGTTCCGTCGCGATGCCAGCCGCGAAGACTTCCTGCCTGTCCCCGAAGGACACGTGCAAGTGATGTATGCGCAGGAGGCTGCGACTGCGTCGAACGGGTATGCATCCGACGTCGCCGATCAGATCAGTAGGCTACAATGCGCCGACCTGCTGATCACCGTTTCTCCATTCTGGTGGTTCTCGATTTCCGGCCTGCTCAAGAACTGGATTGATCGCGTCTTCGCGAATGGCGTCGCGTATGGACCCGATCCGTACAACGATGGCCCGCTCAAAGGCATGCGGGCGCTGGCTGCCTTCGCAGTCGGTGGAGATGCCGAGATGTACGGGCCAGACGGGGACGCTGGCGACATTCACGCGTTGCTGAATCCCTTATTGCGCGGCACCTTCGGCTATTGCGCGATGGACGTGCTCGAGCCGTTTCTTGTGTTCGAAGCCGACGGCGCGGATGCGAGCGTGCGCGAGCGCGCGCTGGCGCAATTTGCTGCACGGCTGACAGGCATTGCAGACGAGGTACCGATCCGCACGGAGCCACTGCGCCACTCGTGAGCACCCCGCCGTTGGACGCCGCGGACGTCGACGATCGGCTACCGCGACTGTATCTCGTCGTGTTTTTTGGTGGGATGGTGGGTGCTGCCGCACGCCTTGGCCTGACAGCGGCGTTGCCATCGGGGACGATCGTCTGGGGTGTGTTGGTCGCCAACCTGTTCGGGGCACTGGCGTTGGGCATCCTTTTTGAGGCAATGCGCGAGCACCGTCTGGGCGGGACGAGTCGTTGGTCCTTCTGGGGTCCGGGTGCGCTGGGCGCGTTCACTACCTTCAGCGCCCTGCAGATGGAGGCGGCGGATCTGATGCGCGGCGGGCAAGTCGCAAACGCGGTGCTCTATCTGGTTGCCAGCATCGCCCTCGGGGTGCCTCTCGCCGCCCTGGGTCGCTGGCTCGTGGTGCGTGTCCGATGAGTGGTTGGTACCTGCTCGCGATTCCGTTGGGTGGTCTCGGAGCCGTGGCGCGTGTCTATGGCACGCGTCTGGGCGAGACCCGACTGCCCGGGGGTGCGCCGGTCGCAACCGCCGTTATCAACGTGATCGGAGCCGGACTACTTGGCATTGTCGCAGCGCTCGGCAACGACGTTGCGCTGCTGGTGGTCGGTAGTGGGTTGCTCGGTGGCCTCACCACGTTCTCGACGTGGATGGTTGAGGTCGACTCGACCCATCGCGCCGGAAGAGCCAGTCAGGCGCTGGTGCTGATTGTCGTCCCGACCGTGCTGGGGCTTGCTGCCTACCTGCTGACGCGCAGCATCAGCTAGTAGCCCGACCCGGGAATGCGTCCGAGGCGTGCGTCGGCCTGCAGCGTGGAGGTGATCACACGCTCCGTACGACACGCGCCACGCAGGACGAGCGTGGCAGTCACTGCACTCGTAGCACCAAAGCGGACGCCATGGACGAGATCACCATCAGACACGCCCGTGGCCGCAAAGATCGTGTCTTGGCTGCCGACCAAATCGTTGGTGTCGAGCAATCGGTCCACGTCAAGGCCGGCCGCAACGATTCGTTCGCGTTCCTCGTCGCTGCGCGGCCAGAGTCGACCCACAATCCGACCACCGACGCTACGAATTGCTGAAGCGCTGAGCACGCCTTCCGGCGTCCCGCCAATACCCCACAACAGGTCGATCCCCGTGCCGGGCCGCACGGCCATCAGGCTACCCGCAACATCGCCGTCGGAGATCATCCGGACGCGGGCACCCGTCGCATGCATGCGGGCGACCTGCTCCACGTGACGCTCGCGATCAAGCACCACGATGCCGATGTCGCGTACGTCACACCCCTTACGCTCCGCAATAGCAGCCAGTAACTCTTCAATTGGAGCATCAAGATCCAACAGGTCGGCGATTTCGGGACCGCCGGCAAGCTTCTCCATGTAGACGGCAGGGCCGGGGTTGAACATCGTCCCGCGCGGTGCGACCGCGAACGTGGCGAGGGCATTCGCCTGGCCCTTGGCGGTCAGCGTGGTGCCCTCTAGCGGATCGACAGCAATGTCCACCGAGGGTCCACCGGACCCAACCTCTTCGCCGATGTAGAGCATGGGTGCCTCGTCCTTCTCACCCTCGCCAATCACCACCACACCGCTGATCGGACAGCGCTCCAAGGCGTCACGCATAGCATCGACGGCGGCCCGGTCGGCGGCGATCTTGTCGCCACGGCCGAGCCAACGGGCTGCAGCGATCGCACCGGCCTCGGTGACGCGGGCGAGATCGAGAACGAGCGAGGAGGGGAGAGGTTCGGACATGTTGGAGATCCTAGCCTGCATTACGGATCCCTACGCGACGTGGGCTACGGTTCGCGTATGAGCACTCCCGCGATCAACCTCGACAACGTCCGGCGACAGTTCCCCGGCCTCGCGCGCACGCAGGGAGAGGACACATACGCATTCTTCGATGGTCCCGGCGGATCGCAGGTGCCGCAGGCCGTAGCGGATGCCGTTGCGCACTATCTGCTCTATACCAACGCGAACTCGGGTGGTTACTTTGCGAGTAGCGTCGAGTCGGATGCGATCGTCGACGCGGCGCGCATCGCAGCCGCAGAGTTCGTTGGCGGCACTCCCGATGAGATCGCCTTCGGTCCGAATATGACGACGCTCAATTTTCTGCTTGCCCATGCTGCCGCCCGCACGTTTGATCCGGGCGATGAGATTGTCACAACCGAACTCGACCACGATGCCAACGTCTCGCCGTGGCTGCAGGTCGCCGAGGACCATGGTTTGATCGTGCGGCAGGCGCGGCTCCATCGACCCGACGGCACGCTCGACTTCGAGCATCTCGAGAGCCTACTTTCGCCCAAGACACGCGTCGTGGCCTTCCCACTCGCATCGAACTGCTTGGGCACGGTGCCGCCAGCGCAACGGATCGTGCACGCGGCGCACGCTGTTGGTGCACTGGCGTGGGCCGACGCGACGCACTTCGCGCCGCATCGCCGAGTTGATCGCATGGCAATTGGTGCAGACGTGTTGCTGACGTCGCCGTACAAGTGGTTTGGGCCACACTTGGGCGTCGCTTCGATCCGACACGATCTCGCGGCCTCGTGGCCCGCCGATCGCGTGCGTCCAGCCGACGAGGAACCAGCGGGCCATCGCTTCGAGACGGGTACCCAGTCGCACGAAGCGCAGGCCGGGATGGTTGCGGCCATCGACTACATCGCATCGCTGGGCGAGGGCACTACTCGCTCCGATCGACTGGACAGCGCGTTTGCCGCCATCCGGGTACATGAGGATGCCCTTGCGCTGCGCTTCTATAACGGCATCGCCGACATGGAACACATTCATCTGTACGGATTGTCGGACCGCGCTCGTTTTGCCGAGCGAGTCGCCACATTCTCGTTCACGGTCACTCGTCACCATCCGGATCAGGTCGCACAACGACTCGCAGAGCAGGCAATTGCCGTTTGGAGTGGAAACTTCTACGCCCTGTCTGCCACCCAAGCGCTTGGTATTGAGGAGACGGGCGGCGCAGTGCGTGTCGGATTCCTGCACTACACCACGCCGGACGAGGTCGATCGACTCGTCGCAGCGCTTGGAGCACTCGCCTAAAGCGGGGAGCGCAGCGCGCAACTACTCGAGGGCGCTACGATCCGGACTCGCGCGGATGTGGCGGAATTGGTAGACGCGCACGGTTCAGGTCCGTGTGGCCGTAAGGTCGTGGAGGTTCAAGTCCTCTCATCCGCATTGTCTAGGTCGATTTGGTGATGGGGGGCGGACGCCACATCCGCGGGGTTGTGAGGTCCGCCCCCCACGAGCGCCACAACCGTTGCATAGGTGGTGCCTTTGGGGGCGGACCTCACAACCCCGCGGATGTGGCGTCCGCCCCCCATCACGAAAACGAGCCTGACCCCATCGTGGTGGCCGCGGCGCGCTGCAAGCGGTCGCGGATTGCGTCGCCCAGGCCACCCGGTGACGGCAGGACCACCACAATCGCGATTGCCTCCGTGGCATCTGCCGCGCGTAACAGCGCATACAGGCGCTCGGCATAGAGGGCCTGCGTTGCACCAGGATCGAATAACGCGACCGCGCCGTGTTCGACCGCAGTCGGCCCATGTGCAATCAACGCCACGCCAGAGAGGTCACGTTGATAGGCCTGCGCGAGCGAGTCCACCAGCGACACCGGTAGTCGGGGCGCATAGTGGGTCGCGAGCGTGCCAGGCGCGCGGGGTGCATCCCTGCTCGCACCCGTCACCGGTGTCTGTAGAGCCTGTTCGATCATCGCAATCGTGATGGCTCCCAGTCGAAGCACTCGCGGCTGGTCGCCCGTCAGGTCGACGATGGTCGACTCGACACCAATGCTGCACGGCCCACCATCGAGGATCACATCGACGGACTCGCCGAGGTCCTCGAGCACATGTTGTGCTGTCGTCGGACTGACCTTCCCAAAGCGATTCGCGCTAGGGGCAGCAATGCCAGTATTGGCGTGTCGAATGACAGCTCGCGCGAGTGGGAGTGCTGGCACGCGTAACGCCACAGTGCCGGTGCCGCCGAGGGCCGCCGCGTGCGCGCGCGACCCAGCGGGCAGAATCACGGTCAGTGGTCCGGGCCAGAAGGCCTGTGCCAGCGTTTCTGCTGCCGCAGGCCAGACCGAGGACCAGCCTGAGCAGGCTGCGTCTCGATCCGCCACGTGGACGATCGACGGATGGTCGAGTGGGCGCCCCTTGACGGCGTAGAGGCGTGCCAGAGCCGTGGCATTCGTGGCGTCGGCGCCGAGCCCGTAGACGGTCTCTGTTGGGAGCGCCACGAGCTGTCCAGCCGCTAGCGCAGCAGCTGCCACTTCGGGGTCACGAGTGATCACGCTGATATCGTCGCAGGGTGGCTCCTGCGTTGGGCAGGTAGGGTGTGTTGGTGCGCTCGCTCCTCGCTCTGGTGTTGCTGATCATCGCGGTTGCAGCGGCGGTTGCTGCGGGAGCAGCGGCCGTGCTGACACGCAACGTGCTCGACCCAACAGGATTTTCGCGCGTCGTCGTTGCCAGCATGCAGTCTCCGGCAGGACTCGCCTTGGTGCGTCAACGTGTGGAAAGCCAGATCAGGGATCGCGCAGCGGGCCAGCCCGCGGTGGTCTCGTCGGTTGTTGCAACAGCCACTGCTGCGTGGGCAGTGGCGGCCATCGAGAGCGATGCGGCTCCCCGTATCTTGGGTCCGCTGACGGTCGGGATCCAACAAGGCCTATTGACTGGCGATCAGACGAGGACGGTTCAGCTTGATCTGCGTGCGCTGGCGACGGCGGTCGAACCACCACCACTTGTCGCGGCGTTGCTTGCGCTGGCGCAGGGTGACCTCCTCGTCGACATCCCATGGGTGCAGGTCTCACCGATCGCTGTTGTTGTCCTCCAACAACTCGACCGGCATCGGTCTGCACCCACGCTGCTCGGGCTTATTGCTCTGCTTACCGGAGTCGTAGCGCTGCTGTTCGCGCGGCGACGTGGTCTCACGCTCGTGCTGCTGGGGTTGCTCCTCGCCGTCGCTGCCTATGGACTGCGCCCGATTGCGACGTATGCGCATGGTTGGATCGTCGATGCCCGCACGTCGGATCAGGGTTTGGCGACGCTCTCGAACGTCGCCATCAACGAGATCTTCGTCGGCTGGAGCGCCGTCAGCGGCTCGTTGATTGCGATTGGACTAGCGCTGGCACTGGTCGGTGCGGTGCTCGGCTTTCGTCGACCACGTC
>JBCKBR010000053.1:0-12423 GCA_038911065.1 Gaiellales bacterium
CAGCGGACGGTGCGATTGCGCGAGCCGCGCTGGCGACCTCGTCGATTGCAGTGGCCGCGCACCAGATCAGCACCGATGGTCCCGCGCCGGACAGTGTGATGCCAAGCGCACCGAGCTCGGTTGAGCGACTCTTAAGCGTCGAGAAGGTTGGCATCAGTGGCTCGCGGGCGTCCTGATGCAGACGATCGGACAGTGCGACAGAGATGTCTGCGAGCACGCCCGTGTGGAGCGCGTGTACCAGCAGCGAACTGTGTTGAATGTTCCACACCGCATCGCTTCGCTGCACCTCGAGACCCAAGGCCGCGCGCGCGTCGGTCGTTAGGACGCGTTCGTCCGCCACAACGACAACGAGGCCCAAAGCGGCTGGTGGTTCGATGCGGCGAGCGATCGCCGGGTTGCCAATCGCGATCGTGATGCCCCCGAGCACGCTGGCCGCCACGTTGTCGGGGTGTTCCTCAATGCTGGAGGCGCGCAGGATCAGACTCGCAGTGTTGAGCTCGCGTCCCTGCAACAAATCAGCGGCAGCGAGCGCCGCCACGATCGCGGCCGCAGACGATCCGCAACCGGCACCCAGCGGGATCGCATTATCGATCGTGATGGCGAGATCGTCGCCACGCTCATCGAGCTCGGCGAGCAGCGTCGCGGCTACAAGGTTCGACGCATCCTGCGGCAAAATCTCCGCGCCCTCGCCGACGACGCTGACACTGAGTGGCCCGGGTCGTCGTTCGGCGGATACGCGTAGGCGAAACGGCAAGGCAATCGCCAAGCAGTCATACCCTGGCCCGAGGTTTGCCGAGGACCCGGGGGCGTCAACGAATACGTGGGTCACGGGCATCGCGGCGAAGCCTAGACGGTTCCGTCAGATGCGGGGCAAGACTTTTGCGCCAATACGTACTAGGATCGCACGTGAATGGCTCCAAAAGTGGAGACGAGAGGAGGCGATTCGATGAGACAGTCCATCACCGTGACCGTCAATGGAACGGCCCACACTGCGGACGTTGAGCCGCGGACGCTACTCGTGCATTTCTTGCGCGAGCAGCTCAACCTGACCGGCACGCATATCGGCTGCGATACGTCGACCTGCGGCTGTTGCACCGTGCACCTCAACGGCGAAGCCGTCCTTTCGTGCTCGACACTGGCGATCCAGGCCGACGGTTGCGCCGTGCGCACCGTTGAGGGACTGCAGCAAAACGGCGAGTTGCACCCGATCCAGAAGGCGTTCTACGAGAACCACGGTCTCCAGTGTGGCTTTTGCACGCCGGGCATGATGATGGCCGCCCTTGGCGTCATCGAGCAGTACCCGGGCGCGTCGGACGACGAGATCCGCGAGGCGCTCGAGGGCAATCTCTGCCGCTGTACCGGGTACCAGAACATCGTGGCTGCTGTCCGCAGCGCCGCCGACGAGATGGCGAGGATCTGATCATGGCAACGACCGAGCGATTGACCAGTGGCGGTGTCGGCGATGCCGTGCTGCGCAAGGAGGACCGCAAGTTCGTGACGGGCGAGGGCCGCTACGTCGATGACCTCAAGCTCCCCGCGATGACGCACGCAGCCTTCGTCCGTTCGCCTTTTGGGCACGCGAAGGTGGGCACGATCGATGTGTCGGCTGCACTGGCGATCGACGGTGTCCATGCCGTGCTCGTGCACGAGTCGCATGCGGGTAATGGTGCGACGGCGTTGCCGGTTGCAACCGGCGTGCTGAGTGCCTCAAATCCGGGCGGTGATGTCCGACACCCAGAGCAGGCAATTCTTGCCAGCGAGTGCGTGCGCTACGTGGGCGAGCCGGTTGCGATGGTGATTGCCGACAATCGCGCGATCGCTCGGGACGCGGCTGATGCCGTGCTCGTCGACTACGACCCCCTCCCGGTTGTCGTCGACGGCGAGAAGGCACTCGCGGCTGGTGCGCCGCTCGTGCATGCCGAGTACGACAGCAACCTCGTCAAGACGCTCGCGCACGTCACCGACGGCTTCGATGCCGCCATGGCGAAGGCATCGAAGAAGGTCACGTTACGCGTCAACAACCAGCGTGTGACGCCGATGCCGATGGAGACCCGCGGTTGCATTGCCGATTGGTCCAACTCGACCGGCGAGGTGACGCTGTACACGTCGACGCAGGTCGCGCATTTCGTGCGCACGTTCGTCAGCATTGTCTGCGGTACATCCGAGGCTAAGGTCCGTGTCATTACACCCGATGTTGGCGGTGGTTTCGGTGCAAAACTCAATACGTATCGTGAGGAATTCGCCGTCTGCGCGGCTTCGCATGCGGTCGGGCGCCCCGTCAAATGGATCGAGGATCGCACGGAGAACGCCGTTGCGACGACCCATGGTCGCGATCAGGTCCAGTACTACGAGGCGGGCGTCAACGACGATGGCCGCATCGTGGCTCTGAAGTTCGATGCGGTCCAGAACAACGGTGCCTACAACCAGCTCCTGACGCCGTCCATCTCGCATCTCACGCTGTTCATGGTGCCGGGGTGTTACGACATCCAGGACGTTTCGATCACGGTCCGCCAGGCGTTCACCAACACGACGCCCACGGACGCCTATCGCGGTGCCGGCCGCCCTGAGGCGACGCATGGCATCGAGCGGCTGATGGATGCAATAGCCGACGATCTTGGCATCGATGCGGCCGAGGTACGACGTCGCAACTTCATCAAGGCGGACCAGTTTCCGTACACGTCGGCCACGGGCCTTGCGTACGACTCGGGCGAGTACCAGTCGACGATGGAGGAGGCACTCAAGCTGTCGGACTATGACGGCTTCGAGGCGCGGCGCGCCGAAAGCGCCAAGCATGGCAAGTACCGTGGCATTGGTCTCTCGACGTACGTCGAAGTCTGTGGCCTCGCGCCGAGTGCCGTGACGGCTGCGATTGGTATCGGCGCTCCCGGCTGGGAGCACTCGACGGTGCGGCTGCATCCGACGGGCAAGGCGACGGTGATCACCGGCACGTCGCCGCATGGCCAGGGCCACGCGACGAGTTGGTCGCAGATCACCCAGACCGAACTTGGCATTCCCTTCGACGATGTTGAGGTGATCCACGGCGACACGGCATTCCAGCCGTACGGCCTCGGCACGTATGGTTCGCGCTCGCTGGCCGTTGGTGGGATCGCGCTCTATCGCTCGCTTGGCAAGGTGCGTGAGAAGGCGCGCGAGCTGGCGGCACACCTGCTGGAGTGTTCGGTGGATGATCTTGAGTGGACGGGATCTTCGTGGCAGGTCAAGGGCTCGCCCGACCGCGCGAAGACGATCCAAGAACTCGCCTACGCCGGCTGGACATCAGCGAGTCTGCCGGAGGGTCTCGAGCCCGTGCTCGAGGCGACGACGTTCCACGACCCGCCGAACTTTACGTTCCCCTTCGGCACGCACGTCTGCGAGGTCGAGATCGACCAGGCCACGGGTCGCGTCGAGGTTGTCAACTACACCGCCGTCGATGATTGCGGCAACGTGATCAACCCGATGATCGTCGATGGGCAGGTGCATGGCGGCATCATCCAAGGGCTTGGGCAGGCGCTCTTCGAGGAGACGGTCTACTCCGACGACGGGCAGATGCTGACACCGACGCTCGTCGAGTATCTCGTGCCGAGCGCGGCGGACGTGCCGCCCATGACGTTGCACCGGACGACGACGCCGTCGCCGACCAACCCGATGGGCGTCAAGGGGATTGGCGAGGCCGGCACGATTGCCGCATCCGCGGCGATCGTCAATGCCGCCGTCGATGCACTGTCGGTGATCGGCGTTCGGCATATTGAGATGCCGATGCAGCCGTCTCGTATTTGGAACATCATGCAGGAGGTAACGTCGTGATTCCGTCCGCGTTTGACTACACGAAAGCCTTGTCGCTTGACGAGGCGCTTGCGGCGGTGGCGACAGGTGCGCGCCCGCTGGCGGGTGGCCAATCGTTGATTCCGATGATGCGGCTGCGTCTGGCTGCGCCGGGTGCCGTCGTTGATCTCGGTGGCGTTGCCGAACTCGTCGGCATCTGTGAGGATGACGACGAGATCGCTGTCGGCGCCATGACGACGCACCGCGCGGTTGCGAATGATCCGCTGATCCTGGCTTACTGTCCCGTTGTCGCGCAAGCGGCGAGTGGTGTGGGCAGCCTCGTGATTCGCAATCGCGGCACGATTGGCGGTTCGTTGGGTCATGCGGATCCGCATGGCGACTTGCCGGCCGCGGTTCTGGCTGCGGGTGGTTCGGTGATCGTGCGGAGCGCTGCGGGTGAGCGTCGGATTGCCGCTGAGGATCTGATCACGAGTTACCTGACGACGTCGCTGGCAGACGATGAGATAATCACGGAGGTGCGCCTGCCGAAGAGCGCTGCAGTGTCGGCGTATGCCAAGTTCCACCGGCGCGCGATCGACTGGTCGATCGTTGGTGTTGGCGTCTGTATTGGCGCCGACGGGACGCGGGTGGCTGTGACGGGCGTCGGTGATCGACCGATGCGTGCGACGGGCTTCGAGGGCGTCATCAACGCTGGTGGCCTGCTCGACGATGCCGTGGCGGCTGCCGGTGACGGTCTCGATCCAATGGATGGGCTTGACGGGTCGCCGGACTACAAGCGTCATCTCGTGGGTGTGTTGGCACGCCAGGCCTACGAGGCTGCGCGTAGTCGCTAGGTCGTTGGTTGGGTGGTGGCGGGGTATCCCCGCTGGCACCCACCGTACGATTGTGTGGACTGTTCCCCGTCTCGGAGGCCTCCTCAGATGCTCGAAGGTAAACTCGCCCTGATCGCCGGTGTTGCGAACAAGCGCTCGATCGCGTGGGGTATCGCGGAGGAGTTGCACGCCCAGGGCGCAAAGCTCGCCTTTACGTATCAGGGAGAGCGGGTTGAGAAGAACGTGCGCGAGCTGGCGGCGTCGGTGGGCTCTGACATCGTCGTCGAGATGGATGCGCGTGTCGACGCGTCGATGGAGCAGGCATTCGCCGCGGTTGCCAAGGGTCTTGGCGGCCTCGATCTGCTCGTACACTCGATCGCCTTTGCGCAGGCGCACGATCTGCAGCAACGCTTTATCGAGACGAAGCGTGACGATTTCTGGCTCGCTCTCGATGTGTCCTGCTACTCATTGGTGGCGATGGCGCGGCTGGCCGAGCCACTGATGGAGGCGCGCGGCGGTGGCTCGATGCTGACGATGACGTATCTCGGCGGCGAGCGAGCGGTGCCCGGCTACAACGTCATGGGCGTCGCGAAGGCCGCGCTCGATGCGACGATGAAGTACCTCGCTGCCGACCTCGGGCCGAAGAATATTCGCGTCAATGCCGTCTCTGCTGGCCCCGTGCGCACGCTCGCGGGTCGTTCGATTCCGGGCTTTACGGTGATGGAGGAGATGGTCGCCGAGCGCTCGCCGCTAAAGCGCAACGTCAACGCGCACGATGTTGGCAAGGCGGCCGCCTACCTGCTTGACGCCGAGAATGTCACCGGCACCGTCGCCTACGTCGACGCCGGGTATCACTCGATGGGTCTGTGACGCCTGGGCAGGACGCGTCCTGCTTGAGATGCCCTAAACCGCGCGTCAGGTCAAAACGGGCCTGGCGCGTGTTGTCGTCGGCTCGTCGGTAACTGCTTGGCACCGCGCCTGTTCTGAGATACCTCGGTGTTGTGACGCCGGCGGCATGCCCTCCGATCCCGAGCCTACCGGTAGACGGTGACGGGGGCCATCATGCCCAGATCCTCATGGTGAAGGATATGGCAGTGGATCACGAAGCGGCCCGTGAAATCGGTATACCGCTGCCGCATCACCACCGTGTCGGGGACGCCGTCCGCCGCCGCGGGGATTCCGATCGTGTTGTGGTACTCGACGCCATCGGCCGGTACGCCGTTAACGGAGTTCCATACAACAGCGATCCCAGGCCCCTCACACATGACTACACACGGGAACTACGGACTAGGCAGCGCTGACGGTGCTGTGATGAACCGTGCTGTCCTGAACCGCGCTGTCCGATACCTCGCGCGCTACGCGGAGACCGGACTCGATGGCCCCATCGATGAACCCGTTCCATCCGTCTGCGGTCGCGTCGCCGGCGAAATGGACGCGGCCCTCCCGCGCCTGCAGGGCCTCGACCATCCCGTCGGTGAGCTGCCCCGGACGGAGTATGCACCAGGTCCCGCGAGAGAATCGGTCGGCGAGCCAGTCGTGACCGCCGACCGCGACGATTTCGACATCGCCCAGCAGGTCGCGCACAGGCCCGGCGACCGCGTTGGGGTCCGTGACGTCTAGGACGCTCGCGTCGTTACCGAACCCGACGAGGATTTGGCCGTCATCGAGCACGACCTCGGTATGCATGTAGTTGAGGAGCCGATCATCCGGCGCCATAGCGACCAGCGGTTCCGGCAGATCGCCTCGGACCTGGACCCAGACCTTGCAGCCATGGGTGGCCTGCCTGGCTGCCGCTGCCTGTTGTTTCAAGGCCGAGAGCCCGGGCGTGAACTCGATGTCGCCGAGCGTGTTCAACGGGACGGTCACCACGACCGCGTCACCCTGCAGGGTGGATCCTCCCTCGAGGGTGACCGTGACCCCAGCGTCGTCCTGCTCGATCGCGCTGACTGGGCTGTCGAGGCGGATGTCGCCTGCCTCAGCAGCGATGCGGTCGTACAGGCTCGACGTTCCGGTGGCGAACTTGTACCGGCTGACCGCGTCGAAGAACCCTCTGACGTCCCAACCCGAGAGGGCGTACCACCTCAGCATCGTCACGAGGCCTGCCTCGGTGCACTTGGCGGAGCAGGCCACACTCCAGATGCCGCTGAGTAGGTCGCGCTGCTCTTGAGTGACCTCAATTTCGTCGATCCGATCCTGGACCGTCAGGCCGTCGATGGCGGCGAGCCGGTCGCGGTGGAGCAGCGGCGAGTGCGGCTGCTCCAGCACATCGCGGGCATCGTGGCAGAAGCGCTGTATTGCGTTCTCAAGGATCGGCCAGACCTCCGAGTACGGCCGATCGACCCGTCGCCCTTCCGTGATGTACATGACGCGTTCAGGCGCCGCGGCGCCGGGGCTCTCGATCAGGCTGAGCCCATAGCGAGTTATCTCCGCGAACACGTGAGGTTGGAACCAGTGCACCCACGTCCCGCCCATCTCGAGCGCGCGGCCAGGGAGAGGCTCGCCGTACCAGGTGCGGCCTCCCAGCCGGTCGCGCCCCTCGAGCACGACGACGTCGTGCCCTCGCTGGGTGAGTTCCCGGGCCGCGATGAGTCCGGCGAAGCCCGCGCCGATGATGATGGTGTCGTGGTGATCGGTCATAGCGCTCACCCGCTGATCACGAAGAACTTGCGGAAGGGCTCATGAATCTTCCAAGTGGACTTCGCGCCCTTCGGGTAAGAGGCGATGTCGCCCGGCTTGAGGTCGACGCCTTCACCATTCTCCATCTGAATGGTGACGCGGTCCTCGATGAAGTGGAACGTCTCATCCCCTGCGAACTCGTAGGGGAAGGTCGAGGGCTCGCTGGTGAAGATGCCCGTCAGCAGCATCCCTTCGCCGACTCCCTCCTGGCGGAGCCAGTGGACTCGACCCTTCAGCTCGCCAGCGACGACGCCCTCGACCGGGAAGTCCTCAAAGTCACTAGGCGCGTCGACCGAGTGAAACGTTTGCTGCGTAGTGCTCATGTGGTGATCCTATTTTGGGGTTTGTTGTCGGCCTAGCACTCATAATGGAACTTGGCGCCAACTCCATCACCAACCATCTAACAGTTAGCACTGAGCGCTGTCAAGGGCACGTCGAAAGCGGGGGAGTTCCACAGGCCCGCGCCCACCAACTCGCCGCCCAAACACCCATCACCACATAGACACCACCCATCCACCCCAAACCGCCCAGAAACCCAGACGGCACACGGAATCCCCCGCCCCAAACAAAGGGAACTACGGCTTAGGTGAACTCCGTTAACGGCGTACCGGCCGATGGCGTCGAGTACCACAACACGATCGGAATCCCCGCGGCGGCGGACGGCGTCCCCGACACGGTGGTGATGCGGCAGCGGTATACCGATTTCACGGGCCGCTTCGTGATCCACTGCCATATCCTTCACCATGAGGATCTGGGCATGATGGCCCCCGTCACCGTCTACCGGTAGGCTCGGGATCGGAGGGCATGCCGCCGGCGTCACAACGCCGAGGTATCTCAGAACAGGCGCGGTGCCAAGCAGTTACCGACGAGCCGACGACAACACGCGCCAGGCCCGTTTTGACCTGACGCGCGGTTTAGGGCATCTCAAGCAGGACGCGTCCTGCTTGAGTCCGATCAGGTGACGGTGAAGGAGCCGCTCATCGACTGGATGTGCGGCTGGCACTCGAACTTCCACGTGCCTGACGTGAGGTCGATCGTGGTGGTCGTCGATCCTATCTCGGGCACGGTCGTCAACTCAGTAGGTGTGCCGTCGGGCGACACGAGCGCGAAGTTATGCGCCGCCGACTCGTCACTGACGACAAATGAGTAGGTGCCAGCGGTGAGCGTCGTGACATCCGCGCCGTCCTGCTGCAGCGAGATTGTGAAGCCTGGCCCGACGGTGCCGGTCAGGGTGTTGCCAGCCGGGGCAGCGCCGGTAGCGGTGGTTGCAGCCGCTGTGGTGGTCGTCGAATAGCCCCCGCACGCTGCAAGTGGCAGAGCGAGCAAAACTAAAGCAATCACGAGGGAGCGCATTGAGTCTCCGATCCGTCTGCGGATGCCCGCATGCGGATCATCATATGCCCTAAACCGCGTCAGGTCAAAACGGGCCTGGCGCGTGTTGTCGTTGGCTCGTCGGTAACTGCTCGGCACCGCGTCGAGGCTAGAACAGCGTCGGATCGTGTTCCGTCCCCGCGTAGAGTGCAGCCACGTCGAGCGTGATGCATTCGACATGGCGGCGCTCGGCGAGCTTGCGTGCTTGGGGTGCGAACTCGGGTGCCAGCACGATCGCGCGGGCGCCCGCGTAGGCGGCGTCCTTTTCGACGTGCTCGCGGTAGCGCACGACCTGCTCGACGGCCGCCGCGACGGCCTTGACGCGCTTGACCTCGATCAGCACGATCCGGCCATCCCGGTCCTTCGCGAGAAAGTCGACGGGGCCGACATCGGTGGCGCGTTCGCGCTCGAGAATCTCGAGGCCCTCCTCGATCAGGTGTGGTGAGCGTTCGAGCAGGGCGTGCAGCTCGAGCTCGCGACCCTCGCGCTCCAGCACAGCATTGTCTTCGAGTGCGTGCGCGGTATCGGAGATCACGTGCTCGACCTCGATCAGTAGTGACTCTCCGGTCTCGGGACGGCGGATCGTGATCAACCCGTCCGCCTCCTCCACGACCGTCGGTCCGGACATGTAGTTGATCGGCTTGAAGCCCTTTGGGCCGTGCACGCAAACGGAGCCATCGTCTTTGAAGATCAGGACACGGTCGCCCGAGGCGAGGCGCGTGGTCAATCGTCCCGCATAGCCGATCGAGCAGCGGGCAACGAGGACGCGCACCGGGGACTACCGCGCGCCGTAGTTCTTGGCGGCGTAGTCGGCGAAGGCCTCGCCGCTCTTGATCGCCTCCCACCAGGGACGATTCTCGCGGAACCATTCGACGGTCAGGGCGAGCCCCGTGTCGAAATCGGTCTTGCGCTCCCAGCCGATGCCGCGCAGCTTCGAGCAGTCGAGTGCGTAGCGGCGATCATGGCCGGGGCGGTCGGCGACACGCTTGAGCGAATTCGGGTCGGCGCCCGTCAGCTCGATGATCTTGTGTGCGGTCTCGATGTTTGGCACCTCGTGCTCGGCACCCACGTTGTAGGTCTCACCGGCGGTCCCCGCGTGGAAGACCAAGTCGATCGCCGAGCAGTGATCCTCGACGAACAGCATTTCGCGCACCTGCAGGCCATCGCCGTACATCGGCAGGTCCTTGCCGTCGAAGGCGTTGGTGGTAAACAGCGGGATCAGCTTCTCGGGAAACTGGTACGGGCCGTAGGTGTTCGAGCCGCGCGTGATCGAGGCGTTGAGGCCGAAGCTGCGTGCGTACGACTGGACGAGCAGATCGCCTGCAGCCTTCGACGCCGCGTACGGGCTCGAGCCGTGCAGGGGATCGGTCTCGACGGAGCGGTGGGGCGCGTCCACGTCGCCATAGACCTCGTCGGTCGAGACCTGTAAATAGCGCAGGTCGTGTGTGCGGGCGTGGTCGAGCAGCCGCTTGGTGCCCATCACGTTCGTGACGATAAACTCGTCGCCACCCATGATTGAGCGGTCGACGTGGCTCTCGGCGGCGACATTGATGATGCCGTCGACGCCGTCGGCGGCGCGCGCGACATCATCCGCGTTCGCGATATCGCCGTGGACGAACGTGTAGCGCGGGTCGCCGGCGATATCCGCGACGTTCTCTGGCCGACCAGCGTAGGTCAGCAGGTCGATGTTGACGACGTGCAGGTCGGGGTGCTCGCGCAGGAGCCGCCGCACAAGGTGCGAGCCGATAAACCCACAGCCACCGCTGACAAGAACGCGCTTCATGCGACGTAGCCTGCCATACACGTCTCCACGCCTACGCGCCATGGTGGTAGGACGGGGGTCGCTGCCCGCTCGGAGGTCAGCGCAGAGTAGGCCGGGCGTCGCGCGGGTGTGGGGAACTCGTCGCTCGTGGTGCCGATAATGCGCGTCGTGCGACCTGCCCCGGCCAGCACGGCCTTGGCCCACTCGAGTCGCGTGGCAGTGCCACTCCCAGCGATGTGGTGGATGCCCGCGGGTACGACGTCGGGGAGGGTCAAGAGCAGTGGTGCGAGGTGCCCCGCGTAGGTCGGGCTGCCCGTCTGGTCTTCGACGACGTGTAGTTCGTCGCGCGTGTCGGACAGGCGCATGATCAGCCGGGGAAAGTTCGTGCCCTGCTCGTCGTAGACCCAGGCGGTGCGCACAACCCACGTGCCCTCGGCGTAGGCATCGAGGGCGGCGTGCTCGCCGGCGAGTTTCGACTCACCGTACGCAGAGATTGGTGCGGCTGCGTCCGACTCGACGTAGGGCGTTGTCTTCGTCCCATCGAACACGAAGTCGGTCGAGAGGGTGATTAGTTTTGCGTCGACAGCGCGCGCGGCCTCCGCGATGTGGCGATTAGCATCGACATTGACGCGCCAGACCTCGGCGCGCGCCGACTCGGCACCGTCCACATCGGTCCAGGCGGCGGCGTGGAGAATCAGCGACGGTTCGTGTGCTTGGACGACTGCGAGCACCGCCTTGGCGTCGGTCACATCGAGGTCGGCGCGGCGCAACCCGACTCCGTCAGCGCCGAGCGCACGCAGGGCGGCGCGGCCAATCTGGCCACCCGCGCCCGTCACGAGCACCGTCATCCGTCCAGCACGTCCCGCTCAGAGAGGATCGGCGAGTCCGACGACCACAGGTGCTGGACGCGCGGATCATTCCACGCAAACGTGTTTTCGTCGTCGGGGTTGTACTCGTGCGTGACGTGGTAGCAGAAGAGACAATCCGTCAGCGACTCGTACCCGTGCGCAGTACGGCCCGGCACGTAGACCGCAGCTGGATTGTCCTCGCCGATGTCGATGCTCCAGGCCACGCCTTCGCTGGGCGATCCTGCTCGGCGATCGAACAGCACCACGCGAACCATGCCGATCGCACAGAAGAACAGATCGTCCTGGCCGAGCTCGTGATAGTGCAGGCCACGCACCACACCCTTGCGGCTCCAGACGATGTTGGTCTGCACGCTCGGCTTGCCACCCAGCTCGCGAAACCACGACTCTCGCCGCGCCTCAAGAAACCAGCCGCGCGAGTCGGCGTGCTTGGCAAGCGGGACGACGAGCGCGCCGTCGATCGGTGTTGTCTGCGGGGTGGGGCTCACAAGAGCTCGATGCGCGAGCCATCGCCAACGAGTAGGCGATAAGCAGAGCGGATGGCGTTGGAGCGGGTAATCGTGCAGTCGGCGCCGATCAGCGAGTCTTCGATGCGCGTCTCGATGCCGATAATGCTGGAGCGTTCGAGCAGGATCGCGTGCTCGATTTCGGAGCGCTCGACGTGCGCGTCCTCAGAGATCGCACTGTACGGGCCAACGTAGGCGTCGCGGACGGTGGCACCCGAGCAGATCACGACGGGGCCGCGAATGTGGCAGCGCTCAACGGTCGCACCGGCCTGGATGATCACACGGCCCTCGATCTTGCTGTCGATCACGGTGCCCTGAATATCAGTGTCGATTGCGTCGAGCACGAGACGGTTGGCCTCGAGCATGTCGGACAGCTGGCCGGTGTCCTTCCACCAGCCCGTCACGATCTGCGGCTCGACACGCAGGCCAGCGTCGACCAGGCCCTGGATGGCGTCAGTAATTTCGAGCTCGCCACGCGATGACGGCTCGAGTGCCTTAGCAGCGTCAAAGATCGTGTGGGTGAAGAGGTAGACGCCGACGAGTGCGAGATCGCTTTTTGGCTCCTTCGGCTTCTCGACGAGCTGCTTGACGGTGCCATCGTCGTTGAGTTCGGCGACGCCGTACTCGGACGGGTTTGGCACGTGCTG
>JBCKBR010000054.1:0-12001 GCA_038911065.1 Gaiellales bacterium
AGTCATGACCCCATCACGAAACCAGGGGCAGCTAGAGCGCCTGGGAAGACACGCCGTTAACGCCAACGAAGTTTCGCCTCGTCGTGGCACTCGCCCGTCAGGAGAAACGTGCTCTCACACGCGACGAGTTCCAGCGACGCGTCTGGGCATCCCCAATCGTCACCGCGATCGCACTGTTGATGTCTGCGTGCGCAAGGCACGTGGAAAGATCGACCGTCGCTGCCCCACGCACGACTACGTACACACGCACTATGGCGTGGGTTATCGGTCCGCAGAACCGCGCTAAGACCACGGAGACCCCGATAGACTGGGCGCATGTTAGAGATTGGGGCGACCCTTAAAGCGGCGCGCGAGCAACGAGGCGCCAGTATTGATGACGCCTCGGAGGCCACGAAGATTCGGGTCTCATACCTCGTAGCGCTGGAAGCGGAAGAGGTCGAACAACTGCCAGGGCTCGCCTATGCGCGCGGCTTTCTACGCTCCTATAGCGACTACCTCGGGCTCGACACCCAGCTCCTCGTGGACGAATTCTCCGAGCGTTACAGTGCGGCGCCGTGGGAAAACGATGCCGACGTGATGTTTCCCCGGCGCCGCGGTCCCCGCCCATCGCGGCGCCCTGGGCGAGAGTCCGGCATCGTCATCGTCGCGCTGGCAGGCATCATCGCAGTCACCATACTCGTCGTGATTGCCTCGACCTATCCCAGTACGCGAGCCACGCCACTCCCCGACTCCACGAGTGCCACCAGCGTCGTGACCGTGACGGAGGTGGCCGTCAACCCTGTTGCGACCGCCGTCACAGCCGAAGCGGGGCCTGACTCGACCTCCGTCGCCGCCCAGGCCGTCGTCATGATCAAACCATTGGCACAGGTGACCTTGACCGTACGCGCACTTGGGGCTCCGGCATCCGCCGTGCCGATCTTCCAGCGCAAACTCGATCCGAACCCCGCCCAGCCGGATGGAGTCCGATTACCAAAGTCCGCGTCGGGGTACCTGATTCGACTCGACCGCCCCAACACGATCACGCTGATTGTCAACGGCAGTCCTGTTCTGCCGGGGCCGACAGATCTTCTGCTGGCGATCGATCCAAATGGCCGTGTCTCGGCAGTGACCGAGTGACCCGCACGCTGACCGCAGCCGTGCTCGTGACCGGTTCTGAGATCTTGCTCGGTCGCATACAGGACCGTAACAGCAGTTATCTCGCCCGCTCGCTCGATACGCTCGGTATCCGCGTCGAACGGATCGTTGCCGTCGACGACCGCGAGGCACAGCTTCGCGCAGGATTAGAGCAACTGATCAGCGAAGGCTACGATCTGATCTGCACGTCGGGCGGCCTTGGCCCGACGCATGACGACCGGACCGTCGCAATCGTCGGGGAGGTGACCGGCCGCGAGCTCGCCGTCGACGAAGCCGTGCTTGCCGAAATCACGGCAATCGTTGCGAGCTATGCGGAGCAGCGTGGCGTGCCACTGGAGCGCCTACTGCCCGGCGCACGTAAACAGGCGCTGGTTCCCGCCGGTGCTCACGTCTTGGCACCCGCCGGCACCGCGCCCGGTCTGATCGTGCCGGGCGCCTCCACCATCGTCGTGCTCCCTGGGCCTCCGACAGAACTCGCAGAGGTGTGGCGTCGCGCGCTCGAGCATCCTGCTCTCGCGCACCTCTTTGGTGTGCCGGTCGAGCGGCGAATCCTGCGCATCTGGAATACGCCCGAGTCGAACGTCGCGAGCGTCTTCGATCAGCTCGGAGGGGACCAGCACGGCACTGAGACCTCGATCTGTGCGAGTCGTCTCGAGGTCGAGGTCGTCGTACGCTTCCCCGCTGCGCAGGCGACAGCCGGACATGCTCTCGCCGACGGGCTACTAACCGCCTTCGGCGATGCCGTCTATGCGCAAGATGACATCACGGTGGAGCAGCGTGTGATCGATCAACTGACAGCCCTCAAGCTGACGATTGGATGTGCCGAGAGCTGCACTGCAGGCCTCGTGGCAGCCAGTCTCGCCTCGATCCCAGGGTCTTCGACCGTCTTGCGCGGTGGCGTTGTGGCCTATGCCGACGACGTCAAGCGCGATCTCGTCGGCGTCCCCGCGCTGTTGATCGCTGAGCACGGGGCGGTTTCTGCCGAGGTCGCCCTGGCACTCGCATCCGGTATCCGCACAAGCCTGGCCTGCGATGTCGGAATTGGTGTGACGGGGATTGCGGGGCCAGGTGGGGGAAGTGTCGAGAAGCCCGTTGGACTCGTGCACCTCGCTGTGGTTGGGCCTGTCGGGCTGACTCAGACACTCGAGCGACAATTTCTGGGCGATCGCGAGGCGATCCGTAACGCCGCCGCAACTGCCGGGCTGCACCTCGTGCGCTTACTGCTGGCCTCCGCGTAAGCGTTCGACACGCAGTACACGACTGCTGTGTGATCGGTGCGAAACCGCGCACCCATCGCGTCCGGCGTGCCCGCCATACTGGGCATACAGTAGTCACCCGTCTAGCCCGGCGGTTTCCGGCAGGAGGTTCTAATGAGCGAACGAGAAAAGGCCGTCAACACGGCTCTCGCACAAATCGAAAAGCAGTACGGCAAGGGCGCCATCATGCGCCTTGGAGACTCGACCCGCGCCCCGGTCGCTGCCATTTCCACTGGCTGTCTCGGTCTCGACATCGCGCTCGGCGTGGGCGGACTTCCACGCGGTCGTATCTGCGAAATTTTTGGACCTGAATCGTCCGGTAAAACAACGCTCGTCTACCACGTCATCGCAGAGGCTCAACGCCGCGGTGGCGTCTGCGCCTTTATCGACGCCGAACACGCGATGGACCCAACCTACGCGCGCAACATCGGCCTCGACGTCGACAATCTGCTCGTCTCTCAACCCGACAACGGCGAACAAGCGCTCGAAATTATGGAGATGCTGATTCGCTCAGGCGGCATCGACGTCGTCGCAATTGATTCCGTTGCAGCACTTGTACCGAGGGCCGAGATCGAGGGTGAGATGGGCGACTCATTTGTCGGCCTGCAAGCGCGACTGATGAGCCAAGCGATGCGCAAGCTGACGGGAGTTCTCAACCGCACCGGCACCGTCGCCATCTTCACAAATCAGTTGCGCGAGAAGATCGGCGTGATGTTCGGATCTCCTGAGACCACAACAGGCGGCCGTGCCCTCAAGTTTTATTCGTCAGTGCGACTCGACATCCGGCGCATCGAGACCCTCAAAGAGGGCACCGAAGCGATTGGCAACCGCGTGCGGGTGAAGGTGGTCAAAAACAAGGTTGCGCCACCCTTTCGCCAGGCGGAGTTCGACATCATCTATGGCTCTGGCATCTCGTGGTCGGGCTCAGTGCTTGAGGTGGCGCTCGAGGACAACATCGTCGAGAAGTCGGGCTCGTACTTCTCCTTCGAGAGCGAGCGACTCGGACAAGGGCGCGCCAACGTGCGTGCGTTCCTCGATGAGCATCCCGACGTGTTGGATCGCATTACGCGCCGCGTCGAGGAGACGCAAGGCATCCAGATCACTGGTGGCAATACGGCTCCTAGCGATCCGACTCCCATCCCTAGCCCCACCGACTCAGAGCAGGCTGCCGCGGGCGATCCGCCAGCGATGGTTGAGGAAGCCGCCGACACGAGCGCTGTCGCCAGCAAAGGCTAGCCGACGGTGCCAACGCGGACGATTACCGCGATGGTTCCGCGAGACAACCAGTGGCTTGCCATCGAACTCGATGGCAAGCCATGGCTGGTGCTCGATCCGCTTGAGGCGGATCGGCTCGGATTGCAGATTGATCTGCCGTTGACTGCTGGGATGGTTGCGGACGTCGAGGCGGCCGCGCTGGCGCACCGCGCACTCGCACGGGGCGCGGTACTCGTTGGGCGGCGCTCACATGCACGCGGCGAACTCGAGACTCGCTTGGCACGGCGGGACGGCGACGAAGCCGCTCGCGCAGCCACTGATCGGCTCGTCGCAATGGGTGTCATCGACGATGCTCGTCATGCCCGAGAACTCACCGCGCTGCGCCTCCGCGCTGGTTGGGGGCCAGCGCGCATCGCCCACGACCTGACAGCCGCGGGTGTTGCCAACGAGCAGATTGATAGCGCACTACATGACATCGAGGTCGCCGTGCTCGATGCTGCGGCACATTATGCAGTCGGCGCGCGCAGCGGGGCCGACGCCTGGCGAAGGCTCTTAGCGCGCGGCTTCGACGAGGACGTCGCCGAACGCATTATCGGCAGTTGGTTCGATGACTCCTAAGGCGCAGATCGGAACTGGCCGCTGATCTGCTGAGTCACGCTAGCCTTTCGGTCAGAAACTTCCACTGCACCGGCTGGTGCAGTTCGTTCCAAACAGCAGGAGAATCACGTGCTCGAGACCGCTCTGGCGGCTATTGCCGCGTTGGTCATAGGCGTCGCAATTGGGGGAGGAGTCGTTCGACTTCGCCGCAACGCGCGCGCTACCAGCCTCAACGACGAAGCCCTGCGCCTGAGTGCACGTGCCCGTGAGGAGGCCGAGGGGCTGCGCAACGAAGCCGAGCGAACTCTTGCAAACGCTCAACGCGAGGCAGAAACATTGCGCAAGGAGGCCCAGATTGATGCGAAGGAGCAACAGTTCAGCCTGCGTCGCGATCTCGAACAGAGCATGGAGGAGCGACGCCTCGAGTTGTCGCGGCAAGAGGAACGCGCCACAGCGCGTGATGAGGCCGTGACACAACACGAACTCGTCACTCGCGAGCGCGACGAGGCCATCACCCAGCGCGAAGTAGCCCTCGCCGACATCGAGCTGACGGTACGAGAATCGCAATTGCGCGTCGACCACGAACTTGAACGGATCGGCGGGATAACGACGGACGAGGCGCGCGCTCAACTACTCGCACGAATCGAAGAAGCAACCAGACACGATGCTGCACAACTCGTGCGGCGGATTGAGGAGGAGGCACGCCAAGACGGCGACCGACGCGCGCGGTCGATCATCGCGACGAGCATTCAGCGCACTGCAGCATCCACCACAGCCGCCATGACCATATCGACCGTGCAGTTGCCATCAGACGACCTCAAGGGTCGCATCATCGGCCGCGAAGGGCGCAACATCCGCGCCTTCGAGGCGACCACCGGGGTCGACATCATCATCGACGACACCCCCGGAGCCGTCGTTCTCTCGGCGTTCGACGGCGTGCGCCGCGAGATTGCGCGGATCACCTTGGAGAACCTGATTAGCGATGGTCGCATCCACCCGGCGCGCATTGAAGAGACGTACTACGCCGCCAAGGAAGAAATTGAGGAGAACATTCGCAGGGCGGGCGAACAGGCATCCTTCGAAGCCAACGTACCCGGTGTTGATCCCGAACTCCTAGCCATTCTTGGGCGACTTAACTACCGCACGTCGTATGGGCAGAACGTCCTCAAGCACTCACTCGAGTGTTCGCATCTCGCGGCGATCATGGCTATCGAGCTCGGTGCGGACGAGCGCGTCGCTCGCCGAGCAGCCTTACTCCACGACATCGGCAAAGCCGTGACACACGAAGTCGAAGGGTCCCACGCGGTCATTTCTGCACAATTCTGTCGCAAGTTCGGCGAGAGTGAAGCCGTGGCACACGCCGTCGAGGCACATCATTACGACGTCGAGCCAGAGTCTGTTGAGGCAGTCCTCGTGATCGCCGCCGACGCGATCTCTGCAGCGCGCCCCGGTGCCCGCGGAGAGAGCCTCGAACACTACGTCAAACGCCTCGAAGCGCTAGAAGAGATCGCGATGCGGCGACCTGGAGTGGAACGCTGCTTCGCGATGCAAGCGGGGCGCGACGTCCGCGTGATGGTCAAGCCGAGCGAAGTAGATGACGACATGGCCGCGCTGCTCGCACGCGAGATCGCCAAAGAGATCGAGGACTCGCTCGAGTATCCCGGACAAATCAAGGTGACGGTGATTCGCGAGTCACGCACCAGCGAAGTGGCACACTAGCCAGCAAATGGAGCGCTTCCACGTCACCACATTCGGGTGTCAGATGAATGTGCATGACTCTGAGCGGATTAAGGGAATGCTCGAATCTGCCGGCATGGGGGAGGCAGAGAGCGCAGAACAGGCAGACCTGCTCGTCTTCAACACCTGCACGATCCGCGAGAAAGCGGACGACCGGCTCGTGCAGCACCTCAATGACGCACGCATCCGCAAACAGCGCGAGCCTGACCTACGTGTCGTTGTTGCAGGTTGCTGGGCTGAGTCTCAACGGGACGGTATCTTTCGCGATTTCCCCTGGGTCGACGCAGCAGTTGGGCCAGGTCGCATTGGCGCGCTACGCGATGTCATCACCGCCGAGGGCAGGCAGGATCGAGGCGCCTTCGGGAGCTTCGATGACTTCGCAGCCGACCTCCCAAAGCGGCGCGAACGCAAACATCAGGCGTGGTTGCAGTTGTCGATGGGCTGCAACTCGGTCTGCAGTTATTGCATCGTGCCGAGTGTCCGCGGGCGCGAGCGTTCCCGCAATGTACGAGAGATTCTCGCTGAGGCCCGGGCGCTCGCGGCAGACGATGTCAGTGAGCTGACACTGCTCGGACAGAACGTCAACTCGTACGGACGCGACCTTCCCCCAAGTGAACGCTGCACGTTCGCCGAGATGCTACGCGCGATCAACACGATTGATGGCATCGAACGGATCCGCTTTATGAGCCCCCATCCAAAGGATATGCGGGGCGATGTGATCGCGGCCATGGCGGAATCGCCTGCGGTCTGCAACCAGCTTCACCTACCCCTGCAGTCCGGTTCGTCGCGGATCCTGAAGCTGATGCGGCGCACCTACGATGCGGATCGATACCTCAATCTCGTCGGCCACGTGCGCGCTGCAATGCCCGACATCGCGCTCACCACCGACGTGATCGTTGGGTTCCCCGGCGAGACAGAAGATGATTTCCTCGAGACGATGCGTGTCTATGACGCCGTTGGGTTCGACCATGCTTACACCTTTTTGTACTCACCACGCGCGGGCACGGAGGCTGCCGGTTTTGACGACCAGATCGACGACGTCACAAAGCACGAGCGACTGGCCCGGCTCGTTGAGCTCGTGCAACACCATGCTGCTCGTCGTAATGCCGAACTGATCGGCACAACCCAAGAGGTGCTCGTGGAGGGTTCCAGCCGCACCGACAAAACAGTCTTTCGCGGCAAGACGCGCGGCAACAAGACGCTGTTGTTTACCCCACAGGCTGCGATCGGCTCCGTTGTCTCCGTGGTCGTCGAAGAATCGACCTCACAGACGCTGCGTGGTCGTGTCGCGAGCGTCGTCCCGGCCTAGTCATGTCGCGCATCGTCGCGATCTTTGGACCAACGGCGTCGGGTAAATCGGCCGTCGCTGTGGCGCTCGCGCACGCACTCAACGGCGAGATCGTTTCAGCCGACTCGATGCAGGTCTACCGGGGTATCGAATGCCTCACGAACCAGCCAAGCTTGGACCAGCAGGAGGGCATTCCGCATCACCTCGTCGGCTTTCTCGACCCCACCAGCCAGTATGACGTTGCACAGTATGCCTGCGAAGCGCACGGCGTAATCGACGCAATCATCGACCGCCAGCACACTCCAATTGTGATTGGAGGCTCGGGGCTCTACCTGCGCGCGGCACTCGCCGAAGAGTTCTTTCCACCACGGGCCGACGCCACAGGTCGCGAACGTCTCCAAGTCCAGGTGGAAGAACTGGGTCCGGTAGCGGCTCATGCCCGACTCGCCACCATCGACCCGGCGGCAGCAGCACGCATCGCTCCGACAGACACTCGACGCGTCGTGCGCGCGCTGGAACTCGCGTCCCTTGGCTCGTCGCTCGCGCCGAGTGGAGAAGATGCCCTCTGGGCCACTTTGATGCGGCGACCAACGCGGCTGTTCGGGTTACTCGTCGATCGCGCACAACTCCATGCGCGTATCAACGCACGCACGACTGAGTTGCTCAATGCTGGTGGAATCGCCGAAGTCGTAGCGCTGCAGTCGCACGCATCTGGACTCTCCACGACTGCGCGCCGCGCGATCGGTGTGCTCGACGTCACAGCCCTGATCGACGGGCAGATCGACCGCAGCGAGTGCGAACGACGCCTCGCGGCACGCACACGTCAGTACGCCAAGCGTCAGGACACGTGGATGAGACGCCTCGAACAGATCGAACGCATCGATGCCAATCAGCCGACCGATCTAGTCGCGGCTGCGATTGAAGCGCGCCTCGCAGACGACCCCCCGATACCATGACGAGTATGCAGATCCAAAAGACCATCGAAGCCGCATTTAGTGGCGCCATTCCCGCCGCAGACGCCCACGCAGCTGTGAGCGAGGCGATCGCCCTGCTGGATGCCGGCACGATCAGCCTCGCCGAACCACTCGCCGACGGCAGCTGGGCGGTCCATGGCTGGATTCAACAGGCAATTCTGTTGTATTTCCGACAACAGCAGATGGAAGTGATTCAGCACGGGCCGTTTACCTACCACGATAAAGTCCCGCTCAAGACTGCCGTTGAGGGTGTGCGGATTGTGCCGCCCGCCACCGTTCGTTACGGCGCATTTGTCGAAGCCGGCGCCGTACTAATGCCGTCGTATGTCAACATCGGCTCGCACGTCGGGTCGGGCACCATGGTTGACACTTGGGCGACTGTCGGCTCTGGCGCGTGGATTGGTCGAGATGTGCACCTTTCTGGGGGCGTCGGCATTGGTGGTGTGCTCGAACCACCGGGCGCACGCCCGGTGATCATCGAAGACGGCGCCTTCATCGGGTCGCGCGCAATTGTCGTCGAAGGCGTACATGTCGGCGCGGAAGCGGTCCTCGGTGCAGGCGTCATCCTGACCGCTTCAACGCGCATCATTGACGTTTCGGGCGACCAACCGATCGAGTACATCGGGGAGGTCCCAGCCCGCAAGGTCGTCATTCCCGGCACGCGCCCACGGCAGTTTCCCGCGGGTGTCTTTAACGTCCCGTGTGCGTTGATTATTGGCGAACGCACCGCGTCGACCGACCGCAAGACATCCCTCAATTCGGCGCTGCGCGATTTGGCCGTCGATGTCTAGAGCCTTCCTGAGCGGGAGCGTTGCCGACATCTGCTTCGACCTCGTCTCGAGCCCCTCCGAATACGGGCACGAGGCAGCACTCGCCGACGCGATCGAGGTACGCGTACGCGCCCTCGGGCATACCCCAGAGCGGATTGGAAACTCGCTGATTGTGCGCAGCGGTGGCGTTGGTACACCGATCGCGCTTGTCGGGCATCTTGATACCGTGCCGAACTGGTCGGGCGGTGGAGTGGAACGCACGTTAACGCGTGTTATCGGTCGCGGCGCATCCGATATGAAGGGCGGAGTGGCCGTGATGTTACGACTACTCGAACACCTGCCGGCAGGTGCAGATCCTGTCGTCTACCTCTTCTACGATCGCGAAGAAGGACCGAACCTCGACAATGGCATCCATCGCGTCCTCTTAGAATCACAGTTGCTCGATCCCAAACCGCGCATGGCGGTGGTGCTCGAACCGACCAATGGCACGATCCATGCTGGCGCCGTCGGGACGCTCAATGCCGATGTCGTCTTCAGCGGTAAGGCCGCGCACTCGGCGCGTCCGTGGGAGGGCGACAATGCCGTTTCGCTGGCACTCGCCGAAGCGCTGGCCCGTTTCTCTGTACGCGTGCCCATCCCCGTCGAAGTCGATGGTCTGCGCTTCCACGACGTCATCACTATCACCGCGGTGCAGGCAGGCGTCGCTCGTAACGTGGTGCCAGATCGCGCCGAACTTTGGGTCAACGTGCGCGTGGCTCCAGGGCGCTCTGTTGATGACGCACGAGCAGAGGTCGAACAGTTAGCGGGACCCTCAGCGAGCGTCACGTGGCTCGATGTCAGTCCACCAGCGCTGCCGCAGCTGTCGAACACGACGGTGCAGGCCTTCATCGAACGCAGCGGCCTATCCGTGCACCCGAAGCAAGCCTGGACCGATGTCGCGACGCTGCAGGCCTGGGGTGTGCCCGCGGTCAACTACGGGCCAGGCGAGCCGTCACAGGCGCATCAGCCAGGCGAGTGGGTCGAGATCTCGATGCTCGAACAGTGCGAGCGTGTGCTGACTGCAGAACTCACAGCACCATGACGGTAACCGTGGAGCGATGGGAGGGTGCCGGGAACGTCTACCTGCTGATCGATACAGACGAGCTTGCCAGCGCCTTGACGACCGAGGCCGCCATGCTGCTGGTCAAGCTGCTTGGCGGTGATGGCGTGCTCGAACTGTCGAGCCAAGCTGATGACGCTGACGTACGGATGCGCATCTGGAATCCCGATGGCAGCCAGAGCGAGGCCTGTGGCAACGGTACCCGCATGGTGGCGCGCTGGACGGCCGAACGGCTCGGGCTCAAAGCGGTGCGTGTCGCAACGGTTGCAGGCGTCCTGCCATGCGTCGTTACCGACACGGAAATTACCGCAGAGCTCGCTCCCGCCCGCCTCGCCGGACCGCAATACGTTCCGACAACAGACGCCTTTCCCTATCCGCATACCTTTGTCAGTGTCGGCAATCCGCACGTCGTCATTCTTGTCGCCGATGTCACGGCCTTCCCCCTCGACCACGAGGGCCCGCTGTTGGAGCATCATCCATGGTTTCCCGAACGCGTCAACGTCGAGATCGCACAATCGATCGATCGTCATCACATGCGTATGCGCGTCTGGGAGCGGGGAGTGGGGGAGACGGCCGCCTGCGGATCTGGTGCTTGCGCTGTCGCCGTCGCAGCAGTCGAAGCGGGGATAGCCGACAGTCCTGTGACGGTCGAGTTACCCGGTGGCACGCTGGTGATCGACGTTGCGGCGAACGGTCGGGTGACCATGCACGGACCGGCAGAACGACTCGAAGTGATACCGCTACCCGCTGCGGTGCTCGCCCTGTTGGAGGGCTAATGGGTTTCTCGCAGAGAATGGACGCAATCCCGGAGTACGCCACCGCGCGACTCAACCGTGCCATCGCCGAGGCGAAGAGTCGCGGCGTCGATGTCATCTCCTTTGGCATTGGCGACCCCGATCTGCCTCCCGATCCCCGCCTACGCCTACGCCTGGCCGAGGAGCTCCAACGCGACGACGCCGCTCGCTACCCAACCAACCACGGCGAGTCCAACCTGCGAGAGGCCGTCGCCGACTATTACCTGAGGCGCTTTGGCGTTCGTGTCGATCCTACAACCGAAGTGCTTCCCTTACTCGGCGCGAAGGAGGGAATCGCACACCTCGCCATCGCCCTCCTCGATCCCGGTGACGTTGCACTGATTGCCGATCCTGGCTATCCGGTCTATGCGAGTGGTCCACTGATCGCCGGTGCAGCGTCGTACCCCTTGCCACTGCGACCCGAGCACGATTTTCAGCCCCAGCTCGGAAAAATCCCCGTCGAGTTGGCTGCCAAGGCGCGCCTTCTCGTCTGTGGCTATCCGAACAATCCGACCGGTGCACTGGCAGGCCCAACCCTGTATGCCGATCTCGGCGCGTACGCCGCTGATCACGACCTCGTGCTCTGTCACGACAACGCCTATGCAGACATCGTGTTCGACGGACCACCCGCCACGAGTGCTCTCGCGGAGGCATCGTTCCGTGCGCACGGCATCGAGATCCTGTCGCTGTCAAAGACGTATTCGATTCCAGGCTGGCGCATTGCCTTCGCCGTCGGCAACGCAGACGTGATTGCAACGATGCTGCGCCTTAAGACCCACATTGATTCGGGCATGTTTCTTGCACTTCAGCGCACCGCAGCGTGGCTACTGCGGGACGAAGACAGCGCAGGGCCACCACTCGAGACGTATCGCGCGAGGCGCGACGAGGCCTGCCGACAACTCGCCGCCATCGGCCTGCCCGTCACGCCGCCGGCCGGCGGTATGTATCTCTGGGTACCGATACCGACCGGCGAGACCTCACTCGCCTTTGCGGATCGACTGTTGCATGATGCTGCGGTTGTTGTGACACCCGGTGTTGCCTATGGCGCTGCCGGCGAAGGGTTCGTCCGCATGGCGCTGACGGTGCCAGAGGATCGCCTCAGCGAGGCGATCGACCGCATTGGCCGAGTCCTCTAGG
>JBCKBR010000055.1:0-11693 GCA_038911065.1 Gaiellales bacterium
TCGCGTGGATCATCGCGTGCTGCGGCGCGAGCGGCTTGGGGTACGCCGTGCGACTCTGGGTTAGCCCACAATCGAGCAGGGCGTCCGCAATCTTGTAGGAGAGCGGTCCTGGGTTGATGATCGGCACCGGCAGATGCTCGGCGAGGTACGCGTGTGACTGATGCATGGTGGTCGAGCCGAGGCAGATCACGTCGGCGCCATCCTCCTCGACGAGCTGCATCGCGGCAGCAAGCAGCTTCGGGAAGACGACCTCTTCCTTGCCACCAAGCAAGTTGACGACGTCGGGCGGCGTGTCGATATGTCGGATGCCAGCACATTTGTCTTGCAAGCCGAGCTCGAGGACGCCCTTCTTGTAGATCGCCGCCCACGGTGCCCACTGCGTCAGCACACCAAACTTGTTCCCAAGCATCAGGGCCGTCAGGTACGAGGTGCGGCCCGGACCGATCACGGGAATATCGAGCTCGCAACGAATCGCGTTGACACCCGAGTCGCTCATCGTGTCGATGCAGATGGCGTCGTAGCCATCGTTCTGGATGCGCAGTGCACACTCGAGCATCGCGATGTCGCCGAGGATCCAATCGTGGTAACCCTCGTACCACGACGGGCCGGCCGTGACGGGCACGTACTCGAACTCGATGCCCTCACCCCAACTGACCGACTGCTGCTGGGCACGGCGCCCGGCGAGACCCGTCTCGTCGAAGGCGAAGGGAACAAGGACTGCGATGCGCTTCATGCTGGTGTCTCCTAGGTGGATTATCAAACCGACGACTTAGTCGCCTAATTCGCGAACGTCGGTCAGGCAGCCGGTAATCGCTGCGGCGGCAGCCATCGCGGGACTGACAAGATGGGTGCGGCCGTGCCGGCCTTGGCGGCCTTCGAAATTGCGGTTGGAGGTCGAGGCGCAGCGCTCGCCCGGCCCGAGGATGTCGTCATTCATCCCGATACACATCGAACAGCCCGCGTCGCGCCATTCTGCGCCCGCCTCTATAAAGACTGCACCGAGCCCACGCCGGTCGGCCTCGGCCTTGACGGCCATCGAGCCGGGGACGACGAGGACACGCACACCGTCTTTGACACGCCGACCACGCATAATCGTCGCCGCGGCCTCGAGATCTTCGATACGCCCATTCGTGCACGAGCCAATGAAGACGCGGTCGATCGGCAGGCCCGCGAGCGACTGCCCCGCCTCGAGTCCCATGTAGGCGAGCGCCCGCAGGTCGCCATCGTTCTGCGGCTCCGGCACCGTCTCGTTGATCTGGATCGACTGCCCCGGATTCGTCCCCCACGTCACTGCCGGCGCGATCGCAGCGACATCGATGGCGACCTCGCGATCGAATGTCGCGCCCTCATCGGTCGTGTAATGGCGCCAGCCCTCAACGGCAGCAGAAAAATCGTCGGGTACGCACTCGCGCCCCTCGAGGTATGCGAACGTCGTGTCGTCGGCCGCGACGAGCCCAGCTCGCGCGCCCGCCTCGACCGTCATATTGCAGACCGTCATGCGACCCTCCATCGAGAGTCCACGAATGGCATCGCCCGTGTACTCGATGAAGTGCCCCGTCCCGCCCGCTGTACCGATCTGGCGGATCATCGTCAACACCATGTCTTTTGCCGTCACGCCATGTCCGCGGGCACCATTGAACGACACGCGCATCGTCGGCTGTTTTTTCTGGACGAGCGCCTGCGTGGCGAGTACGTGCCCGACTTCGCTCGTACCGATACCGAAGGCCAGCGCACCGAATGCGCCGTGTGTTGAGGTGTGCGAATCGCCGCACATGATCGTCATGCCGGGCTGGGTCAATCCGAGATCGGGGCCAATCACATGCACGATGCCCTGTCCCTGCGAGCGGTAGGGCCGCATCGGAATCTGGAACTCGGCGCAGTTGCGCTCAAGCACTTCGACCTGGAGTCGCGCCATGTCGTCGACGATCGGCAGGTTGCGATTCGCCGTCGGCACAACGTGGTCTGCCGTCGCGATCGTGCGGTCGGGGCGGCGGACACCAACGCCGGCGAGGCGCAACTCGTCGAACGCCTGCGGACTCGAGGTCTCCTGCACGAGGTGGAGATCACAGAAGATCAAGTCCTCGTCGACCAGATGGTCGTCCCAGATTTTTGCGATTGCGGTCTGTGGTGTCACGCTGAGGATCCTAGGCGGAATCACTGCGAAATGGAAATCATCTACTGCTTGCGAGATTGACGCGAACGCGCCACGATGCACCAACAGCAAAGGAGTAGGGCATGGCGAATCGACTGCAGGGCAAGGTGGCGCTAATCACGGGTGCCGGTTCGGGTATTGGTGAGGCCACGGCGACTCGCTTTGCCGAGGAGGGCGCGACGGTCGTCGTCGCGGACGTGCGCGTCGACGCTGCGGAGAGCGTGGCTCGGACGATTGGTGGCACGGCGATCGGCATCGAGATCGATGTCATCAACCGCGCGTCGATCAAGGCGGCGGTCGATACAACCGTCGAATCTTTTGGTGGTCTCGACGTGCTGGTCTGCAATGCGGGCGTGACGATCGTGGGTGGCGTCACCGATCTTTCTGAGGACGAATGGGACAAGGAACTCGACACGAATCTCAAGAGCGTGTACCTCTGCGCCAAGGAGGCATGGCCGCATCTCGAAGCGCGCGGTGGCGGCTCGATCCTCTCGACCGCGTCGATGGCGGGCCAGTGGGCGATCCCCGCTGATGCCGCGTACTGCGCGTCGAAGGCGGGACTGATCATGTTGACGAAGTGCATGGCGCTCGACGGTGCGAAGCAGAACATTCGCGCGAACTGCGTCTGTCCTGGCTTCACGAACACGCCGATGATTGAGGGCTACTTCCGAGACCAGGCCGACCCAGCAGCTGCACGCGCGTTCGCCGAATCGATGCATCCGCTCGGTCGACTGGGCGAGCCGTCCGACCATGCCAACGCCTTCGTGTACCTCGCCTCCGACGAGGCGACTTGGGTGACAGGCACGGCCCTCGTCGTCGACGGTGGCATTACCTGTGGCGTCTGGGGCGGCTAGCGAGATTTCGTGTTGGGGTCATGACTGGACAAAGGGGTCAGACCCCTTTGTCCAGTCTGAGCGCACAAGCGGCGGCGCTGCAGTCCTAACTGGACAAAGGGGTCTGACCCCTTTGTCCAGTCATGACCCCATCACGAAATCTCAAACCCGTTACGACTGCAGGCGCAGGAGCTCTTCACCATCACGGGTCCAGACCTGCGTCATCGGCACGCCGGCTGCGTGGAACAAGCCAAGTTGCGGACAGCGCCGGTCGGCTTCGCGGGCGAGCGCCTCGATGCGCTCCGGCGATTCGGTCGTTTCGACACGAAACTCGAGGCCAACGTGGAGAAACTCGGGTTGGCGATCAGGGTCACCGTCGAGCAACCCACGTAGATCGAGATCCGACTGGGCGCGGATCTCGAGCCCATCGAGTGCAAAGCCCTGAGCGTTGGCGACAATCATCGTCGCGACGTTCGCGCACGAGATCAGTGCGGCCAGCTGATACTGCACCGGCGTCCACCCCGTGTCTGTGCCCGCCAGTTCGACGGGATCGCCGATGCTGAAGTCGAGCGGCTCGTCGGCAATGATCGGCTCGTGATCTTTGACGGTCAGCGTGCTGGCAAGGCCCCCCGTCGAGCGGCAACGCGCTTTTGTGATCGCGACGTACTCTGGCTGTTGCTCGGCTGCTGGCATACCGCAACGGTAGCGCGAACCCAAGCCCGCTAGCCGACGATCGATCCGAACGAGCGCCCACTGAACACCTGAACATTTGCTGTCCAGAGGTATTTCCGAATACGATCTCCGGCATGGCTACGACCGAGACCCAAGAACGCGAGGCGATGATCCGTGAAGGCGTCACCGAACTCTGCAAGCAGTTCCCCGGCGAGTACTGGCGCGCACTCGACCGCGAGCAGGCCTATCCGACGGATTTCGTCAAGAAGTTGTCGGACGATGGCTGGCTCGGCGCGCTGATCCCAGAGGAGTACGGCGGCGGCGGTCTCAGCGAATCGGATGCGGCGATCATCCTCGAAGAGATCAACCATCAAGGCTGCAACTCGGGTGCCTGTCATGCCCAGATGTACATCATGGGCACGCTCCTGCGCCACGGCTCGGACGCGCAGAAGCAGGCGTACCTGCCGGGCATCGCGTCGGGCGAGATTCGCCTGCAGGCCTTCGGCGTAACCGAGCCGGATGCGGGCTCCAACACGCTCGCGATCCGCACGCGCGCCGTGCAGCAAGACGATGGCTCGTGGGTCGTCGACGGCCAGAAGATCTGGACGAGCCGCTTCTTCCACTCCGACATGATGCTGCTCCTAGCCCGCACCAGCGAAGTCGTCGAAGGCAAGCCGAAATGGTGGGGCCTTTCGACCTTCCTCGTCGATCTGCGCGAGGCGGGCGAGTCGATCGAGGCGCGCCCGATCCGTACGATGATGAATCACGCCACCTGTGAGGTCTTTATCAAGAACCTCAAACTCCCAGCCGAAGCACTCGTCGGCGAGGAGGGCATGGGCTTTCGCTACATCCTCGATGGCATGAATGCTGAGCGCATTCTGATCGCCGCGGAATGTGTCGGTGATGGTCGCTGGTTCGTCGAGAAGGGCGCGGCCTATGCAACGGAGCGCGTGGTCTTCGGCAAGCCGATCGGCTCGAACCAGGGCGTGCAGTTTCCGCTCGCCCGCGCCCACGCCGCTGTTGAGGCCGCCGATCTGATGCGCCGTCGCGCCTCCGGCCTGTTTGAGGCCGGCGAGCCGTGCGGTGCCGAGGGCAACATGGCAAAACTGTTGGCGTCAGAAGCGTCGTGGCAGGCCGCGAATGCCTGTATGGATGCGCATGGTGGCTTCGGTTTTGCCGAGGAGTACGACGTGGAGCGCAAGTTCCGCGAGACACGGCTCTATCTGACCGCGCCGATTAGCAACAACCTCGTGCTCGCCTTCTTGGGTCAGCACGTCCTGAAGATGCCGCGCTCCTACTAGGCTCGCGGCGACCTACCTGAGAGGGAAAGCACAGTGGCTGAAGTCGAGGTTGACGGAGTAAAGATCTGGTACGACGTCCACGGTGAGGGCGAGGAGTACCTGCTGCAGATCGGTGGCGCGGGCTTCGCGCACGAGAACTTCGGTTTCGTGACGCATCTGATGACGCCGCACTTCAAGGTGATCGAGATGGACCTGCGTGGGTACGGCAATTCTGAGCGTCCCGAGCAGCACTACGACATGGATTTGTGGGCCGATGATCTGAAGGCCATCCTCGACGACGCGGGCATTAGCAAGACGCATGTGCATGGCACGTCGATGGGCGGCATGGTCGCGCTGGCCTTTGCCGGACGCCACCCCGAGTACATCGATCGCCTGATCCTCGACTGCCCGCTCGCCAAGAGCGACTACATGGCGGGCGCACACTGGGACGTCTGGGCGGCACTCGCCGAGGCACAGGGCATGGGCGGCCGCGGGCTCGCCCAGGAGATCGCGACCAAGTGTCTCTCGCGCGAATTCCTCGACACGCCGGCGGGTGACGAGACCGTCGGTGTCATCCAAGGCGTGCTCGAGCGCAACTGCTCGGTGCCGGTCTTTGTCGGCGCCTGCAAGGCGATGCGCGACATGGATCTACGCCCGTACGCGGCGAAGGTGACCGCCCCCACGCTCGTGATGGTTGGCTCCGAGGATTGCTTGACGCCGATCGACACGGGTCCGGAGGGTGCGGGTGCGCGCTGGATCCACGAGCACATTACCGGCTCGCAGTTCTACATCGTCGAGGGGTCGGGACACACGAATCTGATGGAGCAGCCCGAGCTGTCCGCAGACGTCGTGATTCGCTTCTTCCAGGGCGAAACCGTGAGCAACGCGTAGGCGTCTGACGGCGAAGGACTGATGGACACCGTCAATCTCGGCTCGACCGGCCTGCGGGTTTCGCGCGCCTGCCTCGGCACGATGACCTTCGGGCGCCAGGCCGACGAGGCCGAGTCGACGCGCATCGTCGACAAGGCGTTGGCGGCGGGCGTGACGTTTATCGACACGGCGGATGCGTATCCGATTCCGCCAGACATTTCGACGAATGGGCTGACGGAGGAGATCGTCGGGAAGATCCTCGAGGGTCGCCGCGACCAGGTCGTGCTGGCAACGAAGTGCCACTTTCCGATGGGGCCCGCCGCGCATCAGCGTGGCAACAACCGGCTACATATTCGCCGCAGTGTCGAAGCGAGTCTGCGGCGCCTGCGCACGGATTGGATCGACCTGTTCCAGGTGCATCAGATGGATCCCAATACGCCGGTCGAGGAGACGCTCGACGTGCTCGAGGATCTGCGCCGCGAAGGCAAGATTCTGTATGGCGGATCGTGCAACTTCAGCCCCGCCGCAACTGCGGGTGCGGCGATTGCGGCAGCGCGTCTCGGCGTCGAAGGCTTCGCCTGTCTGCAGCCGCGCTACAACCTGCTGCATCGCCACTGCGAGCACGCGATCTTTCCGATCGCCGTGGCGGAGGGCATCGGCGTAATCCCGTACAACCCACTCGCTGGCGGCTTCTTGACGGCCAAGCATCGGAGCCAGCGACCCGACGAGGATCCGCCGGCGGGGCGTTTCTCGCTGCCAGGCAGATCGGGCAGCACGTATCGCACGCGCTACTGGAACGACATAGCGTTCGAGCGCGCCGAACGGATCTTTGCGATCTGCGACGAGGCCGGGCTGGCACCGGCACGCGTGGCGGTCGGCTGGGTACTCGCGCAAGCAGCAGTGACGGCGCCGATCCTCGGGGCATCGAGTGCCGACCAACTCGACGATGTCCTCCCCGCCTTCGATCAGCCGCTCAGCGACGAGCTGCTCGCGCTGCTCGACGAGGCCACACGCGACGCCACGCTGGACTGGCACCAATGAGCACGCGTGACGAGCAGGTGCAGGCCGAGCTGGCTGCTATCGCGGCCGAGCTCAACGTGCAGCGAGCAACGCTGCGGCTGCAGTCGCCCGACAGCGTCTTTCCGATTGCCTACGAACACTGCACACCGGGCACGCAGTCGATTCGCGACACGCCTCGGCTCGACATGTCGCGCCAGCCGGTGGTCCTAAAGATGCAGGCCGGCGCCAGCCAAGTCGTCGAGAACGATTGCGCAATCGCAACGGACGATGCGGGGTATCACGAGATGCGCGAGCTGTTCGGCGGCATGCGGGCGCAGATCGTGACCGCCAACCGTGACGCAGATGGAGCGATCGTGGGCCTTCTGTCCGTGCACGACCTCGTTGCCTCCCGCACCTGGACGGATGCTGAGACTGCTCGCGCCCGCACTGCTGCCGACCGACTGCACGAGCTGACGCGCTAATGGCCGAACACCACCTCGCCCCACCGATCCGCCGCCCGCTTGCCGAGCTGCCCGAGACGGGACACAATCGCTGGCACCCCGACCTCGAGCCCGCGCTCGTCGTCAAGGATGGCGACGAGATCCTGATCGACTGTCGCGATGGTCTCGATGGGCAGGTGATCGTCACCAGTACGGACGAGGACCTGTTGACGATGGACCTCAACCGGCCCCACCCGCTGACCGGACCGATCTTCGTCGAAGGCGCGCAGCCCGGCGACGTGCTGCAGATCGACATCCTCAATGTCCGTACCGACACGTTTGGCTCGACCCCGATTATCCCGGGCTTCGGCCTGCTCGCCGACCGTTTTCCCGACCCGTACCTCGTCACGTGGGGTCTGCACGACGGCTTCGCGTCGAGTGGTCGCATGCCGGGGATTCGGATTCCCGAGGATGCCTTCGTCGGTGTGATCGGCGTCGCCCCGTCGGCCGAGCGGCTGGCGATCTGGAATGCGCGCGAGGCCGCAGTCGGCGCCCTGCCACCAACAGCTGAGGGCGCAGCACCCACGCACGAGCCGTACGCCTCGACGGGCGCGCGCACGATTCCGCCACGCGAACTGGGCGGCAATCTCGACGTGATGCAGATCCGCACGGGCTCCACGGTTTTTATGCCCGTTGACGTTCCCGGCGCGTTGCTCTCGCTCGGCGATATCCACTACGCCCAGGGTGACGGCGAGGTCTGTGGCACAGCGATCGAAACACATGGTCAGGTGCGCATCCGCGTACGCGCACTGCGCAACGTCAAGCACTATCCGACGACGCCGATTATCGAATCGACCGAGCCCGCCTTCCGCGCGCGCCGCCATATCAGCACGACCGGTATGCCGATCGATGACGAGGGGCGCATCCACCCGATGGACACGACGCTCGCCGCCAAGAACGCAATCGAGTTGATGATTCGGTGGCTCGGTGACGAAGTCGGTCTGTCACGCGAGCAGGCCTATGTTCTGTGCTCGGCCACCGTCGATCTCCGTATCTCGGAGATCGTCGATGTCCCGCACCCCGTCGTGTCGGCACTCTGCCCGCTCGACGTGTTCCAAGAGATTCGTCCGCAGCGCGGGTGAGCACGAAACGGTCCGAAAGACCAGGAGGTCAACATCATGGGCGTTGTCAAGGGTTGGGAAGGTCGCTTCTACGAGGACTTCGAAGTGGGCGATATCTATCGCAGCCGCCTCGGTCGTACCGTCTCTGAAGTCGACAACACGTGGTTTACGAACCTGACGTTAAACACGAACCAGTCGCACTTCAATGCGACATTCGCCGAGGCTTCGCCGTTTGGCAAGATCCTCGTCAACTCGTGTTTTACGCTGTCGCTCGTGACGGGCCTATCCGTTACCGACGTGTCCGAGAACGCGATGGCGAACCTCGCCTGGGACGGCATTATCCTGCCGAACCCCGTCTTTGTTGGTGACACGCTCTGGTGCGAGTCCGAAGTGTTGGAGAAGCGCGAGTCGTCGAGCCGCCCTTACGTCGGTATCGTCGGCATCCGCTCGCGTGGGCTCAACCAGCGCAAAGAAGTCGTCGTCGAGTTTCGTCGCAAGATGATGATCTACAAGCGCGAAGGCTCTAGGAGCCCCGAGGTGTTCCCCGTCACTGACGCGGATTGGAAGGTCTGAAGTTGCACGATCGCCAACACCTACTGCAAGCACCCGGCGCGTATTTTGCCGCCGTCGACGCCAAGGATAAGGAGGGCGCACTGGCCTTCTTTGCCGACGACGCCACCTTCACGATCCAGAGTGCCCACGTCGCATTGGCCGGCAAGGAAGAGATTCGTGGCATGTTCACGAACTTCTTTGGCGACTACTCGCAGATCGAGCACAACATCACGAACATCGTCGTCGATGAGGCCGAGGGCAAGGCGTCGACCGAACAGTCGTGCCCGCACATCAAGAACGACGGCACGCTGGACCATGCCATCGCCTGTAACTTCTTCGACTTCGACGCGGCGGGCAAGTTCTCGCGTGTGATCGTCTGGATCGACGGCGTCTCGCCGTTGCGGGACTAGCGATGTCTCTCCGCGCCCGACTCCAGAGCGGCAAGATCCTCGTTGCGCCAGGCGCCTACGACGCGCTGACCGCGCGCCTGCTCGAACAGGCCGGCTTCGAAGCGGTCTACCGCGGTGGCTACGCGGCGTCTGCTGCTGCCTTCGCGCTGCCCGACCTTGGCATCACCACGCTGACCGACATGGTCGACCACGCGCGGCGCATGACGAGCGCGATCACCGTGCCCGTGATTGCCGATGCCGACACGGGCTATGGCGAGGTGCCGCAAGTGATCCGCACGGTGCAAGAGCTCGAGCGTGCCGGCGTGGCCGCGATCCAGCTCGAGGATCAGGTCTTCCCGAAGCGTTGCGGCCACATGGAAGGCAAGAAGGTGATCCCGGCCGACGAGATGGTCGTCAAGCTGCGGGCCGCCCTCGACGCTCGCCGCGACCCCGAGACGGTCATCATCGCGCGCTCGGATGCGACTGCCGTGACGGGCCTCGACGACGCCATTGCGCGCTCGCGGATGTACGCGGACGCGGGCGCCGACGTGATCTTTATCGACGCTCCAACCAGCGAGGACGACCTCAAGGCGATTGCCGCTGGCGGCATCAATGCCGTGCTGATGGTCAACGTCTCCGAGTACGGCAAGACGCCGGACCTCGGCGCGCAGCGCTTCGAAGAGCTCGGCTTCGGGCTCGTCATCTACCCCTCGTCGACGCTGTTTGCAGCCGCACAATCAACGAAAGAGTTGGCGGCGCAACTGATGGCCGATGGCTCGACGGTTGCGTCGGTGGGGCGCATGATGCCGTTCGACGAGATCAATGGAATACTCGGTAAGGACGAATGGGATTCCGCCGAGGACACGCTACGAGGAGTGCGATGAGCCAGCAGAACGAGACCGTCAGCATGCTGTTTATGCCCGTCATCGCACTCGGTGCGGGCGCGGCCTTGGAGGCCGGACACCACCTCAAGCAGTTGGGTGTCACGCGCGTGCTGCTCGTCACCGACCAGTTTCTGCTGCAGAGCGGCATCGTCGAGCCCGTGGCGGCTGCGATTGTTAAAGACGGCATCGAGGTTGTGACGCACGCCGTGCCAACGGGCGAGCCGACCGAGGCGACGATGCAGGAGGCCGCGGATGCCGCGATCGCTGGCAAGGTCGACGGCGTAATCGGCGTCGGTGGCGGCTCCGCGCTCGATACCGCCAAGGCGGCGGCGCTCGTCGCCACACATGGCGGCCCGCTGCGCGATTGGATCAACGCGCCACTCGGCGGGGCCCGGATTCCGCCCGGGCCTCTGATGCCCGTCGTCGCTGTGCCGACCACGTCGGGCACGGGCTCTGAGGTGACCGCTGTTGCGGTGCTCGACCTCAAGGCCGAACGCGTCAAGACCGGGATTGCGCACCCGTTCCTGCGTCCGCGCGTCGCGCTCTGCGATCCCACGCTGACGCTCGGTCTACCAGCAGGTGTTACCGCTGCGTCCGGCATCGATGCCTTGCTGCACGCGGCCGAGGCGTACACCTCGATTTCGTATCTTGAGCGTCCGAAGCCCGCCACGCCGGGGCAGCGTCCGAACTATCAGGGCTCTGCGCCGATGGCGGATATCTGGGTGGAGCGCGCGATCGAACTGGTTGGCCAGCACCTGCGTCGCGCCGTCGAGGATGGCTCGGATCTCGAGGCGCGCGAGGGCATGATGCTCGCTGCGATGGCGGCCGGCATCGGTTTCGGCAATGCGGGCGTCCATATCCCCCACGCCTGCTCGTACCCGATCGCGGGCCTCAAGCACGCCTGGACGCCTCCGGGGTATCCCGGCGAGGCGAAGTTCGTGCCGCATGGCTTGGCCTGCGCGTTGACGGCACCAGCGGCCTTCCGTCTGATCGAACCTGCCGTACCGGAGCGTTCGCGTCGAGCGGCCGAACTCTTGACCGGCCAGCCTGTCGCTGCCGACGACCACGACGCGTTGGCGCGCGCCACGGCCGAACTGATGGCCGACATCGGCTGCCCAACGACGATCACCGAGGTGGGCTATAGCGAGGCCGACATCCCCGATCTCGTCGCGGGTGCGCTGCTGCAGCAGCGGCTGTTGGCGTGCTCGCCGATGCCGGTTAGCGAAGCCGACCTCGCTCGGGTCTTCCGCGACTCGCTCTAGATTTCGTGATGGGGGCGGATCTCACATCCGCGCGGTTGTGAGATCCGCCCCCATCACGAAATCCGCAACGGGTTGCGAGCCACAACCGCCGAGACTAATGCGAGCACGGCCATCAACGCGAAGGCTAGTCCGCCAACAGATTGATCCATCAACACGCCGACAAACGGCGTCAGGATCAGGGCAAAAACAGCGCCCGCCATGTTGACGAATGCAATCGCAGCCGCCGGATAGTTTGGCTC
>JBCKBR010000056.1:0-11509 GCA_038911065.1 Gaiellales bacterium
CACGCAGCAATAGCCGCCCCTCCGGATCCACACCCGCGGCGACACCCGTCAGCGTACGCGTGCCAAACCGGAGGGTAATGGCGTGGCCGCGTAGGCCATCGAGTGCGTGATAGCGATCGATCACACCAGAAAAGCCGGTTGCATTGAACTCCAGCAGTGCACGATCGAGTGCGGCGGCAATCGTGCTCAACAATTGGCCTCGATCGACCTCGCCGGCGCCCTCCAACAGGAGCGATGTCGCCGGCAGGCGATCGGTTGGGGGTAGCTCGGCGGCAGTCAAGTTCGCGTTGACGCCAATGCCGATGATCGCCAAGGCCTGACCATTCGGAGGCGTCACAAGCTCGACGAGGATTCCTGCAACCTTCGCGCCCCCCACGACAAGATCGTTCGGCCAACGAAGGCGCGTGGCGACGGGTAACGACTCGCAGACAGCGACGCCGACCACCAGCGACAGCGTGCTGAGCTCTGCGAGCGGTCGCACCGGCCGAGCGAGATACGAGAACATCAACGCCTTGCCTGGCGTATCCACCCAGCTGCGACCGCGGCGGCCACGCCCAGCAGTCTGATGGTCCGTGACGGCAACGGTGCCCGAGGGGGCCCCGGCGAGAGCTTCCTCACGCACGATGTCCTGCGTCGACGGGCAATGCACGCGCGTAATTACATTGCGACCGCCGGACGGCTGGAGTTCCTTGGCGTCCACGCGGCTACGATACCGGCGTGAGAGTTGGCCCGCGTACCTCGATCCCCTGGAGCTTGCGATGACCGCGCTTGACCGAGACGCTATCCAAACGATTATTCCGCACCGGGACCCATTCCTCTTTGTCGACGAGATCGTCGAACTCGAGCCCGGGGTGCGTGCCCATGGAACGTGGACGATTACCGGCGACGAGTGGTTCCTCCAAGGGCATTTCCCCGCCAATCCGATCGTGCCAGGGGTGATTATGGTCGAGGCAGCCGCACAAGTCGCGGCGGTTTGCGCATTGACGCACCCCGATCATCAGGGCAAGTTTGGCGTCTTTGCTGGCATTGATGACGTGCGCTTTCGGCGTATCGTGCGCCCTGGCGATCTGCTCGACATGGTCATCGTCGTCGATCGCTTGCGTGGTCGCATTGGGCGTGTGCGTGCCACGGTTACCGTTGGCGGTGAGCCGGCGGTCGAAGGCGTGCTGACGTTTGGCCTGCTTGAGGAGCCCCCCACGTGATCGGCGTGGTTGAGAGCGATCTCGCGATTATCGCGGTTGGCGCTGCGGTTCCCGAGCGGGTCCTCACGAATGACGAGATCTCCCTACGAGTCGACACGGATGACGCGTGGATCCAAGAACGCACGGGCATTCGCGAGCGGCGGATTGCTGCGGACGACCAAACAGTCACATCGCTTGCGATCATCGCGGCACGACAGGCGATTGAGCGGGCCGACATCGCACCCGCCGAGATCGATCTGATCCTCGCCGCCACCGCCTCGCCCGAACGCTCATTTCCTTCGATAGCAGCCCTCGTTGCAGACGATATTGGCGCACACAGCGCGGGCGCCGTCGACATGCTCGCTGCCTGTGCTGGCTTCGCTTACGCGCTCGGACACGCCGTCGCGCAGATCAATGCGGGGCTCGCCACGACGGTGATGGTGATTGGCACCGAAGTGCTGTCGCGGATTACCGACTGGGACGATCGTGGTACCTGCATCCTGTTTGGCGATGGCGCCGGAGCGATCATCGTTCGAGCGGGTGCCGCCCCAACCACCGAGAAGATCGTGGTCGAACTCGGCGTCGATGGGTCGAAGGGCGGTGACCTCGTTGGCGATTTGACGCCACGCAATGGAGCGCCGGTCGACAAGTGCATCCGCATGAATGGCAATGCCGTCTATCGCTTCGCCACGCAGATCATCGTCGACTCGACGCAGCGGGTACTCGAGGCCGGCGGCATGACACAGGACGACGTCGACCTGTTTATCCCGCACCAGGCGAACCTGCGCATCATCGAGAGTGGTCTGACGCGACTCGGTTTCCCCATCGAACGCGCCGTGATTACCCTCGACCAGTACGGCAACACGTCGTCTGCTTCGATTCCGATGTGCCTTGATTACGCGTGGCGTACGGGCCGTTTGCAGCACGGACAACGACTCCTCGTAATGGGTCTGGGTGGCGGCCTCGCTTGGGGCACGTGTCTGATTCGATGGATGGGAGCACCCGCATGAACACCGCGTTCTGTTTTCCTGGCCAGGGATCGCAAACCGTCGGCATGGGCGTGGCCTTTGCCGACGCGTCGCCGGCAGCTGCCGCAGTCTTTGTCGAGGCCTCCGCGGCGTTTGGCGAGGACCTCCTCGAGCTTTGTCGGATCGGGCCACAAGAGCGACTCAACCAGACAGAGATCACCCAGCCAGCGTTGACGACAGCGTCTGTGGCTTGTTTGGCTGCGGTGCGCGAGGCGGGTATCGTCGGGGATGTCGCGATCGGACACTCGGCGGGTGAATACGCAGCACTCGTCGCAGCAGGCGTTATCGGCGTCCTTGACGCGGTTCGCCTGACGCAGGCGCGCGGTATCGCGACGGCGGCAGCTGCACAGCGGGCGCCCGGCGCAATGGCGGCCGTCCTCGGACTCGAGGACGCCCAGGTCGAGGCGCTCTGCGCTGGCATTGACGGCGTCTGGGTCGCAAACTACAACTGTCCGGGGCAGATTGTGGTGTCCGGCAAGATCGAGGCGGTCGACGCGTTGATTAGCGCAGCTACGGAGGCGGGAGCACGCCGCGCGCTACGGCTGTCTGTTTCGGGCGCGTTTCACTCGCCGTTGACGGCTACCGCTGCCGACGATCTTCGTCCGGCTCTGGAGGCCACGAGCTTTGCACCGCCGGTAATCGGCTTTTTTTCGACTGTCACCTGCCAACTCGAGGACGAGACCGATATCGTCAAGATTCTTACCCAACAACTGGGGGCACCGGTACGCTTTACACAGGCGGTGCAATCGCTCGCCCAGCAGGGCATCACCCAGTGCGTTGAGATCGGCCCAGGTGGTGTGTTGACGGGCCTGATTCGTCGAATCGATCGAAATTTGACAGCCCTCTCGATCAGTGATCCCGAGGGTCTCGCTAAGGCACAGGAGGTGCTCCACCATGACTGACGGACCACTCGCAGGACGCGTCACGCTCGTGACCGGGGGTTCGCGCGGCATTGGTGCAGCGATCTCCAGACAGCTAGCCGCTGCTGGCGCAAAGGTCGGAGTCAACTACACGGCCAATCAAGAGGCAGCGGATGCGGTGGTTGCGGCGATCGTGGCGGCGGGTGGCGAGGCGGTGGCGATTGCGGGTGATGTCAGCGATCCGGAGGCCGCCGGCGCGATGGTTGATGCGACCGAGGAGGCCTTTGGCGACGACCTCTGGAACCTCGTTGCCAACGCAGGGATTACCCGCGACAACCTGATTTCGCGTATCACGCCCGAGGATTGGGATCGCGTGATTGACGTCAACCTTGGCGGGACCTTTCATGTGGCACGAGCCGCATCCCGCAAAATGCTCCGCAAGAAGCGTGGCAGTATCGTCACAATGTCGAGCGTGGTTGGCCTGCACGGCAATCTTGGCCAAACCAACTACGCGGCCTCAAAGGGTGGCGTGATCGCCCTGACGAAGGCGCTCGCCAAAGAGCTCGGCTCGCGGGGCATTCGTGTCAATTGCGTGGCTCCGGGCTACGTCTCGACCGAGCTGACGGATGTGCTCAACGACGATATTCGCGGCATCCTGCTCGCGCAGACGCCGCTTGGACGGCTTGGTGAGCCCGATGATATTGCGAGCACAGTGCGCTTTCTCTTGTCGGACGATGCTGCATTCATAACGGGTGCGGTGCTGTCGGTCGACGGCGGACTGGGGATGTAGTCCCAAAATGCGTCGCGTCGTCATTACCGGCCTCGGCACTGTTAACCCGCTGGCGAACGATGTCCTCGGGCTCGAGGCAGCGTTGCGCGTGGGTAAGTCTGGCGGCGGGTTGGTTACATTGTTTGATGTTTCGGAGAGTCCCGTCAAGATCGGATGCGAAGTCAAGAACTTCGATCCCGAATTGGTGATGGATAAGCGTGCGGTTCGACGAACGAGCCGGTTTATCCATCTCGCGGTCGCGGCGGCCCGCGAAGCCGTCGATAGTTCGGGGCTCGACATCCACGCAGAGGGCGATCGCGTCGGCACGTCGATTGCCAGTGGCGTTGGTGGGATGGATGTACAACTGCTCGCTCATACCCACTATTTGGAGAAGGGCATCGAGCGTTTTTCGCCGTTTTGGACGCCAGCTATCATCCCCAACATGGGGGCGGGTTACGTGTCGATGGAGTTCGGGACGCGCGGACCGTTGGCCTCCTCGAGCACGGCCTGCGCGGCCTCGTCGATGGCGATTGGCGACGCGATGATGTACATCCGCGCCGGTATGGCGGACGCAATGCTGGCAGGCGGATCCGAGTGTGGTGTCATCCCGGTTGGGATGGGAGGCTTCCACGGTATGCGCGCGCTTTCGACACGGAATGACGACCCGGCGGGGGCGTGCCGACCATTCGACGCGACCCGCGACGGACTCGTGCTTGCCGAGGGCGCGACGGTGCTCGTACTCGAGGCGCTCGAGCACGCACAGGCGCGCGGTGCCAACATCCTGGCGGAGGTCACCGGCTACGGGCTCTCGTCCGATGCGCTTCACGTCACCGAGCCCGACCCGACGGGCGAGAACCCCGCGCGAGCCATCACGAATGCGTTGAGTGACGCGGGCCGATCGATTGACGAGGTCGAGTACATCAATGCGCACGGCACGTCGACACCGGTCGGCGATGCCGCCGAGACGCGCGTGATCAAGCGGGTTTTTGGCGATCGCGCCAAGAGCATCCCCGTTTCGTCCACGAAATCGATGACGGGCCATATGCTCGGCGCTACGGGAGCAACGGAGGCTGCGATCTGCGTACTGGCGATTCGCGGCGGCTTCTTGCCCCCGACGATCAACCTGCACCACCCCGACCCCGAGTGCGATCTCGATTACGTGCCAAACGTGATGCGCGAGCAATCCACGAGCATTGCGATTTCGAATGGGTTTGGCTTCGGCGGCCACAACGCGTGCCTCGTCCTGGAACGCTTCGAGGAGCGGCGGGGCTGATGACTCCCATCGAGGTTGATGTTGAGAAGCCAGCCGGCGACGATAGTGGCGGTCGCCGCCACCCGAACACCTGCCCGACATGCCGCTCGCACTACCGCGACGACGAGCTGCGTCATGCGCTGCGTGTCTGCGCACAGTGTGGCCACCATTTTGCGGTCGGCGCCATGGAGCGGATCGATCAGATCGTTGATCCAGGATCGTTCATCGAAATCGGTGCCGACCTGCGCTCTGTTGACCCACTCGCGTTCGTTGATCTGCGGCCGTACACTGATCGACTGCTCGACGCAGAGCTCGCGACGGGTCTGGGGGATTCGCTGGTCGCTGGTAGCGGCCAGATTGTGGGGCGACCGACCGCGCTCGCCGTGATGGATTTTGCCTTTATGGGAGGTTCGATGGGTAGCGTCGCGGGCGAACGGTTCTGTCTCGCTGCAGACCTCGCCGTTAACCAGCGCATGCCACTGATCAGCGTTACCGCCTCGGGTGGTGCGCGTATGCAGGAGAACATCCTGGCCTTGATGCAGATGGCCAAAACCGTGGGTGCGGTCGATAGCCTGCGCGAGGCTGGTGTCCCCTACATCTCCGTACTTGCGCATCCGACGACGGGTGGCGTGATTGCCTCATTCGCGTCACTTGGCGATATCGTGCTCGCCGAGCCGGGCGCACTGCTCTCGTTTGCTGGACCACGTGTCGTCGAGCAGACGACCGGTGAGAAGACGGCGGCCGACTTCGGGCGCGCTGAGTCGAACCTGCGTCTCGGCCAGCTTGACGCAGTCGTCCCGAGGCGCGAGTTGCGGGGAGAGCTCGCCAAACTGCTGATGCTGTTCTCGCCCGCCGAGGATGAGCCGACGGGCGATCATGAGGCACCACTGATTATCGATGTTGCGGAGAACCCGGTCGAGCGCATACTCGGCCGCCTTCGATTGGGGCGCAAGCGTGGTTAGGGTCAGCGAAGAGGTGCGCCGACTGCGTAAGCGCTTTGAGGCGCGCGCCGAGGAATCGCATATCTGGGAGGCCGTCCAACTGGCCCGGCATCCGGAGCGCCCGTACACCCTGGACTACGTCGAGCAGCTGTTTACGGATGCTTTCGAATTGCGTGGCGATCGCGCCTTCTCGGATGACGAGGCGATGATCACGATGATGGCGCGGTATCACGGACAGACAGTCATTGCGATCGGGCACCAGAAGGGGCGCGACCTGGCGGAACGCACACGCCGTATGTTCGGTATGCCGCACCCGGAGGGATATCGGAAGGCGATTCGCGCCGTCGAGCTGGCCGAGCGTTTCGGCTACCCCATCCTCAGTTTTATCGACACGCCCGGCGCCTACCCGGGCGTCAACGCAGAAGAGCGTGGCCAGGCGGGGATGATTGCGCGCTCAGTGCTCGCCTTCTGTCAGGCGAGCGTGCCGATCATTGCGACGGTGATCGGCGAGGGCGGGTCGGGAGGTGCGTTGGCGGTCGCCGTTGGTGACCGCGTGCTGATGCAGGAAAACGCGATTTATAGCGTGATCTCACCCGAGGGTTGTGCGGCGATCCTCTGGAAGGATGCGGGACAGGCCAAGAAGGCAGCCTACGCGTTTCGTCCAACGGCGCGTGCGTGCCTCGACCTTGGCGTGATCGACCGGATTGTCGACGAACCGAGTGGTGGCGCGCATACCGATGCTGCCGCCGCCGCGCAATTGCTCGACGAGGCAATCCGGCAGGCACTCTTGGAGGCCGAGCAGATTCCCGTTGCCCAGCGGCGGGCCACTCGCCGGGCGAAGTTTCGAGCAATGGGCGTCTGGGGTGTCGTCGACGACCACGCACCAGACGACTGATTTAGGGCCGCAGTGGAAATGCCCGGCCAGTAAGGCCAAGGATGCTCTGAGCCGTCACCCAGACAGGGGTAATGCGCAGCCCGCGCTGGTAGGCGATTGCACCAGTACTGCCCTGAAGACCCCCAAGGTACTCGACGGCTTTGGGATCGCGCTGTCCCACCGCGGCGAGCGCCTGTAACACCCAGGCTGTCGTTTGTGCGTCGGGCGGTGAGCCAACGGCGTGCGCGTAGCCGCCACCGCTGCGGAACCGACGCAATGCGCGCAGGGCGCGGAGGATTGCCGGGTCGGTCGGCGAGACACCAGCGGCGCGCGCCGCACTGATCCCCGAGGCGGTCAGGTTCGAGTCGCCGCCTCCACCTAGGCTGACAGGCCAGAGGCCATGGCGATTTTGGTCAGCGAGCAGGCTGCGACGCACAGCAGCGGGTATCGGCATGCCCGCAGCGCGCAACGCAAGGATGCCGAATTGGTTGGAGGCGACGGTGGAGCCGATCCGACCATTCTTCTGCGCACGCACGATCACCTCGACAAAGTTGCGACCACCAACAGCACGCGGGTTGCCTCCAGCCGCCACGATCGCGAGGGTGGCGAGTTCGACGTCGGTCAGTAGTGTCAGCGAACCTGCGTGGCGCACGATGCACGTAGTGGGTGCATCGCGACCCGCAGCGACCAGACCGAGCACCGCCCAAGCGGTCAGGTTGACGCTCGCCGACCCACCCGGCTCACGCGCACAGCCTTGGCTGTCGAACTGCTGCGCGAGATACGTGCCCGCGAGCGGCACGCTGGCGGCATGAACTGGCGCAACGAGTGCGAGTGACACCAGCAGTGCGAGCAGGGTGGCGCGGATCACTCTGGGTCCTCAGTAAGCGGGAGCCAGCCTCCGCGCACGCGTCGCGCGCTGCGCTCCAAGAGGCCGATCAGGGGGATGCCCGCAAGCGCGAGCAGGATCACATTCGTCAACGCATGCACGACGTCAAATGGTAGGGCTCGCGCGTGCACGGCGACGAAAGCGGTCACCGTCAAAGCGGGGCCGAATGCTGCCAATTGCCACAGATCCATACCAAAACCGAAAGCCAATCCCCAGAGGCCACCGAACACCAGTAGGACTGTTTTGTTACGACGCAACAGTGGCGCGAGCCAGCCCGCGCTCGCACCTGCCAACCCCCACAGCAGCATCTGCCACGGCGTCCATGGTCCCTGTCCGAGGAACGTGTTCGATAGCAAGGCTGCGCCCGCACCAACAGCCGCACCAGCACGAGGGCCAAGCGCGATACCCGTCACGATCGCAATCGCCGTGACGGGTTGCGCGCTCGGAATTGCGGCGAAGAGGATACGACCAGCAGTCGCCGCGGCAATCAGCACCGCCACGAGACCAAGTTCGCGGGCACCGCCACGACCACGCTCATAGACCAGTAAGCCAATCAGCAGGACGAGCAGACCGCCAACAGCAATCATTGCGCTGGCACTCATACGAGCACTCCAACGCGGAGGCATCCGTCGACGAGTTCCCAGCGATCCTCAGCACAGGCACGCGCCAAATCGAGGTCGTGGGTTGCCACGAGTGCCGCACCACCACGCGCAGCATGGGCGCGGAGGCTCTTGACCAGTGCGGCCCGGTGGGGAAGATCCATACCGCGTGTCGGTTCGTCGAGCAGCAGGACGTCGGGTGATAGCGCCAGGGCCGCAGCAATCGCGACCCGTTCGCGCTCGCCGACCGAACAGTCGCGAGGGTTGCGTGCAGCGAGGTGACGCAGGTCGAGCTCGTCCAGCAGCGCGTCGGCGGCGACGAGATCGCGTCCGAGTCTACGCGGACCAAGCAGGACCTCATCGCGGACCGTCTCGCAGAGGAGGGAGCGGCCCGGATCTTGTGGGACGAAAGCCACGAGCGGCACGCGTAACTCGGGCGGTATCGTCGTGATGTCTCGCCCATGCAGATGCACGGTGCCGCCAGCTGCCGGCTCGAGGCCCGCGAGCGTACGCAGCAGGGTGCTCTTGCCGCCACCGTTCTTCCCCAGTAATGCTGCGATGCGCCCCGCACCCAGTACCGCCGTGGCCTCGCGGACAATCGTGGTGTCGCCCCGAGCAGCAGCGAGATGATCGAGGGTGAGTAGCGGGGAGCCGGCGCTCTCAGCACAAGCGGCGAGCGGTGGCAGTGGCGGGTGGGTGACCGCAGTGCAGAGAACCCCCTGCTGCAACCCGACCACGCGATCGGTCAGGTGGCCAACCCGATCGTGGCGATGCTCGGCGATCACAATCGCGAGACCGACGTCTGCGAGCCGGCGCAACTCGCCGACGAGCTCGCAGGCAGTGTCGTCATCGAGTTGCGCCGTAGGCTCGTCGAGGAGCAGCACGGATGGTTCTGGAGCGAGCACTGCAGCGAGCGCAACTCGTTGGCGCTCGCCAGCGGACAGCTGGTCGATGCGGCGACCAATCAGATGCTCTGCGCGCACGCGACCAAGCGCACGACGCGCTGCGGGCAGGATCTGATCCGCAGCCATGCCGTGGCATTGGAGGCTAAAAGCCACGTCGCGAAGCGGCTCGGACATCACCATTTGGGTCTCGGCGTCTTGGAACAGGAAGCCCGCCTGCTGTGCGATGCGTGCTGGCTCAACGCTACGCAGATCAAGCTGTGCGACAGCAGCACTGCCGCCTGCCTGACCGCCATGAAAGGCTGGAGCCAGTCCGGCGAGTACCCGCAAGAGCGTCGACTTGCCACTGCCCGAGGCGCCTTCGAGCAGGACAATCTCGCCTGCAGCCACATGTAGCGTCACATTCGCGAGCGACCATGGTGCGTCCGGGGTGTAGCGGAAAAAGAGCCTGTCGGTGACGATCGCGGTCATCGCGACGACCGCAGTACAGCGGCAGCGACGAGACTGGTAGACAGCGTGCCCACTGCGAGTCCGATTGCCAATGGGGTAAAGATAGGGCCTGCCGTGGGGTAGATCTCGAAGGGTGCAACGCCGACGATGAGTGCGACTGCGATCAGTAGGCCGAGCGCGCCGCAGGCCAATCCGGCCTGTTCACTCGGGCGTAGCGGCATCTCTGGCAGCCGCGTCAGCTGGGTGCCGCCATAGCCGCGTGCGACCATTGCCTCCGAGATATCGACACCGCGTTCGAGACTCGATGCGACAAGCGGTTCGATCAACAGGGAGGCCTGGCGAATCGCAGCTCGTCGGCCGTTGGCTGGACCCAAGCCGCGAAGCTGTAGCGTCTCGCGTAGTCCGGCCGCATCGCGACGCAAGGTCGGGGCGAGCCGAGCCGCTAGTGCCACTGTCAAGGCCGAGCGCGGCACGATACGACTCGCCAATGCCTGCGTGCGGTCGGGATCAGCAAGACGCAAGAACGCGCTCGTGGCCAAAATCGCGGTGGCAAGACGCGCACCCGCAACGAGGCCATAGAGAACCTCCTCGCTCGTAATCTCGAAATCGATCAGAAAGAAGCTTGGGCCGGCGAATAGGACGTGGTCGCCTTCGACGGCAACAAACGGGTTGAGGATTGCAATGAAGAGCCCAGAAACGAGCGCAAGACGCAACATCAGACGATGCGGTGGAGGCGCCGCGCCGTACAGTGCGAGCGATCCGATCAGCGCGGCAGCGACAATCAGCGGCTGGGCTGTGGCAAGCGCGATAGCGATCAGCGCGAGTGCGCAGAGGAGTGGCGGGAGCGGCGCTCTCATGGCGTCAAGCCGCGGCCGCCTTGGCAGACGATGGCACCGCTCGCATCAAGGCAGATTGCCGTTGCATTACGCACGATCGAGGGCTGCTGGACCAAGAACTGTGCGGCCCGCGAAGCGTCCTCGGCTGTGACGCCGGCGATAATGATCACGGGGGGGTCGGTCGCCGAGAAACCGTCCGTCGTTGCCACCACAACCGCAGTCGCGGCCTCAACGCGCAGTGCGCGGCCGGTCCCAGCATCCCAGACCTGTACATGGCCCTGGCGATTGATCCACGCAGTCAGGCCAGCAGCCGTTGGGTTGGCGACTGCGGCCTGCCAGGTTGGGTCGCGTTGGAGCAGCACCGCGCTCGCGCCAACAATGGCGCGCGCACCCGTCAGGCCGGCAGGAGTGGTGACGGTTGCACCGGCCACCTGCAGTGCCATGGCCAGTGGTGGATCCGCCGAGACGGCGGGAGCCGTTCCATCGATGCCACGCGTTAAGGGCATTGGCCAGCTGGCGATAACTGCAGGGATGCGCACGCGACCCGACCAGCGATGGAGGTCCCACCAGACTGCGTCGTGCCGCGTCACGCGAATATCCGCGCCACCCACACCGGACTCAATGCCGTTGACCCAAAAGATCCAGTCACGCGTCCCATCGCCTGCTTGCCCGGCAATGCTCGCGACGTAGCGCCCACCGTACGTCGTAGTGATTGTGGCAACCGCACGCGTCGTAGCAATTACCGTGCCCGGACTGCCGTTGCCACGCGTTATCTCGGTTGCTCCCCAATCGGCTGTGACAGCGATACGGACCCCCGGCGAACCAGTCGCCGGGGGTGCCGATTTCGATGTGCCACAGGCCGTCACGAGCACTGCGACAAGCACGAGTGCGGGGAGTGCCCGCGTCACCGTCTAGCTGCTCAGAATCCCGG
>JBCKBR010000057.1:0-10941 GCA_038911065.1 Gaiellales bacterium
CCGACCCGATCGATCGCTCGACCCACCGCGACCCCAAAGGCCTTAGCGGCCAGCAGCAAGTGCTCCTCCGGCGTGTCCTCCTCCCGACAATGCGAGAGACCATTCGTCGACGAGGCGAACAGCATCACCGTCGGTACCATGCGCGCCATTTCTGCCGCATCGTGCAGCGGACCGCTCGGCAGCGCGCAATCCGTACCCGTCACCTCCATCACCGCAGCACGCGCATCGGCAATCAACGCCGCATCAAACGGAATCGGTGGGATCTGCCATAGCGGCTCCCACTCGACCGTACAACCCTGCTCCGCAGCAGCAGCCTCCGAAGCCGCGCGCGCAGCCGCATTCATCGCCGCCAACTGACCAGCATCGAGGTGCCGCTGATCGACCAGAATCTGCGTGACCCCAGGCACGGCCGTCACAATACCCGGCGTACAGACAGCGTTGCCGATCGTCGAAACACCTTCATGATCGATCGCGACCTGACGCAGCTTCAACGCAAACGAGGCAGCCGCAGTAAACGAATCTCGGCGATGCAACATCGGCGTCGAGCCCGCGTGCGCAGCCTGGCCGCGGAACGTCACCGTAAAGCGCTCGACACCCACCGTGCCGAGCACGGTGCCAACGGCGAGCCCCTCGCTCTCCAGCACCGGACCCTGCTCGATATGCAACTCGAGATAGGCCTGGACGCCCTCGATGCGGCGCTTCGCGAGATGCGACTCGTCGAGATCAACACCCATCGCCTTAAGAGCATCGTCGAGCACGATGCCATCCTTGTCCTTCAACCCCTTAACCTGATCGATCTCGAGGGTGCCGGCAAACGCGGACGAACCGAGCAGGCTACGACCAAAGCGCGCACCCTCCTCATCCGCCCAATCAACCAGTTTGATCGTGCAAGGCGGCGTGCCCTCGGCCGCCGCCGCCCGCAGCACTTCGACCCCCACCATCACGCCGAGCACGCCATCCAACCAACCACCGTGCGGTACGGCATCCACATGCGAACCGACAACGACCGACTCGGGTCGGGCACCCACCAAGGTAAACCAGGTATTGCCACACTCGTCCTGGTCGACCTCGAGCGGCAGGTCGGCGAGGCGATCGCGCAGAAAACCGCGCGCAACCAACCAATCATCCGTCCAAGCCAGCCGGCGCGCACCATCCGGCCCGCCCGTCAGAGCCGCGAGTTCGCGTAGATCGCGCACAACGTTCGTGGAATCGAATCGATCAAGAGTCATACCGGGACAATACTGCCTCTGGCGTTGGATTTCTGGCCTGCCCGGGTATACTTGCCCGCACTGCTAACCGGAGGCTCCATGCACATCACACTCTGCGACGTTGGCCCGCGCGACGGGCTCCAGAACGATCCAATCCAGCTCGAGCCCGCTGTGCGTGCCGAACTCGTGGATCGCCTGTCGGAGACGGGCCTGCCGCGCATCGAAGTGACGTCCTTCGTCAACCCGAAAGCCGTGCCGCGCATGGCCGACGCAGCCGAGGTGATGGCGTCAATCAATCGTAAGCCCGACGTGCTCTATGCCGCTCTCGTCTTGAATGGTCGCGGCCTCGACGATGCGATCGCAGCCAATGCCGATGAGATCCACGTCGCCTACCCAATGACCAACAGCTTCTGCCGCAAGAACCAGAATGTCACGCTCGCCGAGGCCACGACGATTGCAGCCGATCTCGTAACGGGCGCGAAGGCAGCGGGCAAGCGCGTCACGATGACGCTTGGCGTCAGCTTCGGCTGCCCCTTCGAGGGCCCCGTCGATCCGGGTCTCGTCGTCGAGCATGCGCGCCTCGCCGTTGCTGCAGGCGCGGACGAGATCATCCTCGCCGATACCGTCGGCGTGGCTGTGCCAACCCAGGTCTCCTCGCTCGTGCCCGCGACACTTGCCGCCAGTAGTGGCACGCCCGTCGGCCTGCATCTCCATAACACGCGCAACACGGGCTATGCAAATGCGGCCGTCGGTCTCGAGGCGGGAGCGACGATCTTCGACGCCTCGGTCGGCGGCCTCGGCGGCTGCCCGTTCGCGCCGCGCGCGACCGGCAACATCGCAACCGAAGATCTCGTCTACATGTTCGAAGGCATGGGCGTCGATACGGGCGTCGACCTCGACGCACTAATCCGAGTCAGCGAGTGGCTCGGCGGCGTAATGGGTCGCGACCTACCGGGTCTCGTGCATCGCGCTGGTCCCTTTGTCCCCGTCGGCATCGACTAGCGCGACTAGGAGTACACCCATGGCTGAGCCACAATTCCGCAAGATCGTCGCGACGGTCGAAGAAATCCATGTTGATGGTGGGCGCGTCGTCGAGACGCCGCTGCGGATCGCGGTTGCCGCCGCCGTCTTTACCAACCCGCTGGCGGGTGTCTGGGCCGATGATCTCGAACCACTGATTGCCGCGTTCGCACCAACACTCGGGCCGCTCTTAGCCGACCGTGCCGCCGACCTGCTGGGCGGCGCCGAGGTCGAAGCCTTCGGCAAGGCCGCCCTGGTCGGTCTCGACGGCGAGATGGAGCACGGCTGCGCGCTGATCCACACCCTGCGGTTCGGCAACCCGGTCCGCGAGCGTGTCAACGGCACGAGCCTGCTGCCGAGCTCGGAGAAAGTCGGCAGTGCCGGCTCGCCGATCGACATCAACCTCAAGCACATCCACGACCATACGCTGCGCGGATTCCACATGTCGTACGAGTTTCGTATCGCTGATGCGCCGAAGCCGAACGAGCTACTGATCGCAGTGGCCTATGCAACGGGCGCTCGCCCACACTCGCGCCTGCCCCTCTTCGCGGACGACTTCGCGAAGTTGGGTGGACCGAAGACCACATGACCCGCGTCGCGCTGTGCGGCGTCGGAACGATTGGGCGCCAGCTCGCGCGCCACCTGCTCGCAGCCGGGCACGACCTCCGTGTCTACGACCCGTCGCCCGACTCGATGGCGTACGCCGCCGAACTCGGAGCCGACGCGTCGGCAACCTCCGTGGCAGAGGCCTGCGCCGACGTCGAGGTCTGCCTGCTCTCGCTGCCGTCGCCCGCCCTCGTTCGCACCGTGGCGCACGAAGCTGCGGCCGCGCTCCCGCAGGGAACCCTGCTCGCCGATCTCTCGACGAGCCCACCCTCGCTCGCCGAGGAGTTGGCACGCGAACTCGAGCCGACCGGCATCGTCGTCGTTGACTGCCCCCTCTCGGGTGGCCCCGTCGGTGCCGAAGCCGGCACGCTCAGCTCGATGGTTGGTGGATCGGACGAAGCGTTCGCCACGATCGAGCCGATTGCCCAAGCCTGGAGCTCGTTCGTCGTCCACGTTGGCACGCACGGCACGGGGCAGGCCGCAAAACTCTGCAACAACCTCCTGGCCGGCACGCACATGGCCGCGCTATGTCTATCGCTCACGCTCGCCCGCCGCTCGGGCATCGACGAGCAAATGCTGTTCGACATCCTATCGCGCTCGACAGGCGACTCGCGCGTGCTGCGCGCCCGCTACCCCGCGCCAGGCATCGACGATGCGCACCCAGCCAACCGCGACTTCGCCGCGCTCTTTACGCTCGACCTGATGACCAAGGACATGGAACTCTCCGAAGAGTTTGCTGCCAGTCGCGGCCTCGACACGTCGCTGCTCGAGGCCGTCACCGCGATCTACCACGAGGCGCAAACTGCCGGCCTCGGCGGGCTCGACTACTCGGGCCTGATCCGCCTCAACGACACCACGACGGAACACTAATGCCCAACGATTTCGCAGTCTCGTTCGCCACCGAAGGAGTCGCCGTCGTGACGGGCGCAGCCCAAGGCCTCGGCCAAGCTGCTGCCGTCGCGCTCGCACAACAAGGCGCTGACGTCGCCTGCGTCGACCTCGATGCAGATCGCTGCGCCGACACGATCGCACTCGTCGAGGCGCATGGTCGCCGCGCTCTCGCCGTCGGCTGCGACGTGTCCTCGAAGGCCGCTGTCGACGATGCCGCCGCGCTGATCGTCGCCGAACTCGGCCCGATCTCGTTCCTCACCACCTGTGCGGGAGTCCTGACCGAGAACGTCACCGCCGAGGAGGTCAAGGAGGCGGATCTCGACCGCCTTTGGTCCGTCAACGTCAAAGGCTCGTTCCACTGGGCGACAGCCGCGTCGCGCTCGATGATCCCGGCCGGCCACGGCGCGATCGTGTTGATCTCATCCCAGGCCGGACTCGTCTCGCTGCCGAACCAGAGTGGATACTCGATGTCGAAGGGTGCGGTCGCCACGATGGCCCGCAGCCTCGCGATCGATTGGGCGAAGCACGGCATCACCGTCAACGCCGTCTGCCCGACCTTCGTGTGGACACCAATGGCCGCACCAATGCTCGAGATACCCGAAGTCCATGCGGCGGCAATCCGGCGGATCCCGCTCGGACGCGTTGGTCAGCCGCGCGACATCGGGGGCGTCATCGCCTTCCTCTGCTCGCCCGCTGCGTCGCTAATCACCGGCGTCGTGCTACCCGTCGATGGCGGGTGGACCGCCGGCGAGCCCGAACTGCCGCTCTAGGCCGAGACGGGTCGGCCACGCCCCGGACGGAACAGTGGGAAGCCGTCGTTGACAACCTGCTGACCACGCGAGAAGACATGTACAACGCGGCCGGTTAGCTCGATGCCATGCCAGGCCGGCGCCTTACCGCGCCCCTCAAGTTGTGCCGGATCGACCGTCCACACCGCGCTCGGATCGACCAGCACGACGTCGCCATCAGAGCCCACGGCGAGCGAGCCCTTCTGCGGCCAGATTCCGAGTTGCTTGGCAGGCCGCTCGGCAATGATCTCGCACAGCGTCGGCAGGTCGATGCGACCTCCGGCAACGCCCAACGAGAGCAGCGCGGGCACCATCAACTCGAGCGACGCAACCCCGATCCAGTCATCGACGCCGTTCATTGGCTCGGAGCGGTGATCGCTGACGACGCCAACGAGACGCCCGTCTGCGAGGGCCGTCCAGAGGGCCTCACGATCCTCGTCAGTGCCGAGCGGCGGCATAATCTGCAACTCGGCAGGCAACTCCGTTAGACAGAGATGAGCGAGCGAGGTGGAGGCGGTGACAATCCCGTGCGCCAGCTCCTCCACCGCACCACGCGTCGTGATCGGCGCGACGTGCGGCGCAATATCTGCCAGCGCGCCAAGGTTCGAGAGCGTCTGGATGCGACTACGTTCGGCGGCACCACCAAGGCGCCCCGCTGCACGCACCGTCATTGGCAACTGTGCAAGAGCGGCGATCCGCAAGATCGCGCCAGGCCCCGCAGTCGCCGCCTCATCGACTGCGTCGAGGTCGAGATACGACCCGACAAAACCGATGTGGTAGGAGACGCCATGCATGCGATCGCCCGTGTCCGGGGCGGGCTGTCCAATGCCGACCAACAGGCCAAAATCGATAAAGACGGCGCCCGAAGCGCGCTTGAGACCATCATGAAACGCCACATCGCACGTCTCGCGCTCGCCCGGCACGACCGGCACGATCACCGTCGTAATGCCACCGCGCGCAGCGGCGATCGTGCCCGAGCCGAAATCGTCCGCGGGTGCGCGCGAATGCCGCGGCGAGCCGAGCGGCGCCAGCCCATCAATCGCGCCCGGCAGGGCCGTCAACCCCGCGCCATCAAACTCTTCCTCGAGATCCTCCGGCTGCGCGAGCCCAGGCCCCCGCTCGACGATCACGCCGTCGCGAATTAGGAGGTCTCCAGTCGCCGCCTCGGCCGTATCCCCGAAGATCACGTTGCGCAGCAAAATCGTCGTCATGCGCGAACGGTACCGCGTTCGCACCGAATCGGCGCGAACAAGAAGTGGCACGTAAACCATAATTATTGATCACGCAGTCAGGAATTTCCTGTATGAATCTGATGGTTCGGGTTTGACACCCGTCCCCCCGCGCCTATATCCTCCGCTCAGCGATGGGTTCCGCTTCGGCGGTTGTATCGTCAGAGGAGATTGCGTGATCCGAGGGGGATCACGCCAGACCATAAGGGGTTACGAATGACCAATCCGGAATCCGACGACATGCGCCGCATGAATCGTCGACAATTCGTCAGGAACGCTGGTCTTGCCGGCGTCGGCCTGACCGCAATGGGCGCACTTGCCGCCTGTGGTGGTGGCGACTCGGCGACGACGACTGCCGCCGCTGAGACCACAGCAACAGAAGCCGCAACGACGGCCGCAGTAGAAGTACCGGCCTACCAGGGCTCCATCCGCGTCGTCGGTCTCGGCGTCGACCTGATCGATCCGATCAAGGCTGCCTTCGAAGCCGCCACACCGGGAGTCACGCTCGAGTTCACCGTCAAGTCCACGCCTGAGATCACGCAGCTCTCGCTGACCCAGCCGGACTCGTTCGACGTGCTGTCGGGTTACTACCACGTGTACGATCAGGTTTGGCCGTCCGGTAACTTCATGGCCATCCCGACTGCGTCGATGACGCGCTTCGCAGAGCTTTCGCCTCTGATCACCACCGGGGTACTCGCCGAAGGCAACAACCCTGGACAGGGCGACGCGGCCTTCCGCAAGTTGTTCGCAGCGTCGGACACGGAAATCAGCGAAACACCAACTGACTTCCTGACCACCATCCCAGGCAATAACAACGCCGACTCCTTTGGCTATAACTTTAAGGAACTCGGAGAGCAGGACTCGTGGGCCATCCTTGTTGATCCGCAGCTCAAGGGCAAGGTTGCCTTGATCGACGACTCGACGATCGGCCTGATGGACGCCGCCATGGCTGTTGAGGCCGCCGGCGAGATGACCTTCGTTGATAAGGGCAACATGACGAAGGCCGAGATCGACGAGCTGATGAAGATTCTGATCAGCCTCAAGAAGGCTGGCCAGTTTCGTGGCTTCTGGGCAACGTTCGACGAGTCCGTCAACTTCATGTCCTCCGGCGAGGTCCTCGTCGAGTCGATGTGGTCGCCGGCCGTGTCGCTGCTTCAGGCACAGAACTTCCCCGTCAGGTACGCCGCTCCGAAGGAAGGCTATCGTGGTTGGGGTGGCGGTAACTCGATCTTCAAGCACGTCTCCGAAGACGCTTCGAAGCTCGCCGCCTGCTTGGCATACTGCAACTGGTGGAACACGCCGGAGCCTGCTGGCATTATGGGCGCGCAGGGCTACTACAACGGCGTAATCGCGGCATCGTATGACGGCCTCGCGGCCATCGGTCCTGGCTACCCCGAGTACTACCTCGCCGGCGAGCCCGCACCGGGCCCGCTCAACGATCCGTTCGGTCAGCCGACGCTCAAGAAGGGCGACGAACGCGACGGTGGTAGTTACGAAGAGCGCTGCGGTAACTTCAATACGTGGAACAGCTACATGGACGAAGCTGACTACGTGAATACGAAGTGGCAGGAGTTCAAGAGCGCCTAAGCGTTCTTGTTGCCAAGTACTACCGGAGGGGCGGCCCTGGCCGCCCCTCCCCTTTTTATCAAACGAGAGACGGGAATTAGGGTGAGTAATACAGGCCTCGTGCTGAAAGACGTGTACCGGGTCTTTCCGGGCAATATCATCGCTGTCTCGGATATGAATCTCGAGATCACCAACGGCGAGTACATCGTGCTCCTCGGCCCTTCGGGTTGTGGTAAGACGACGACGCTTCGCATGATCGGCGGCCACGACGATCCGTCGAGCGGCACGATCACGATCGATGGTGAGGTTCTCAACGGCGTCACTCCAGCGCAGCGGCCGACCACGACCGTGTTCCAGCACTTCGCACTGTTCCCGCACCGCTCCGTTCTTAAGAACGTTGAGTTCGGTCTCAAGATGCAGGGCATCGACAAGGCAGAGCGCGAGACGCAGGCGAAGGCCGCCCTCGAGCTCGTTGGACTGACGAAGATGATGGACCGTAAGCCGCGCGAGCTTTCCAGCGGCCAGCAACAGCGCGTCGCCCTGGCTCGCGTGCTCGTCACGCGCCCCAAGGCGATCCTGCTCGACGAGCCACTCGGCGACCTCGACCGTCTGCTGCAGATGAAGATGCGCGTCGAACTCCGTGCCCTCCAACGAGAATTAGGCATCACCTTCATCCACGTCACGCACAATCAGGAAGAAGCGCTCGCGATGGCCGATCGCATCGTCGTCATGGGCGACGCGATTATCCAGCAGGTCGGCACGCCAACCGAGTTGGCACGCCACCCGCGCAACGAGTTCGTCGCCAAGTTCATGGGCGATAACAATGTCATACACGGCACGATCGAATCGGCCTCCGGCGGCACCGTAATCATCTCCACCGCCTCCGGCAAAGTCGAAGTGTTAGGGACGGGCACTGTTGGTGCACCCGGCTCGATCGCGATCCGCGCCAGCGCCGTCAAAGTCAACACCGACGCCGTGCCAGAGACCAATGGCGTCAAGGTGCGCCTCGACTTCGCCGAGTACCTCGGCGACTCCGTCAAACTCCACATGGACTCCAACGGCCTGCCATTTCTCGCCAAAGTCGTTGAGGCGCGCTACGCCGAGGTCCGCGCGTTCGAAGGAAAAGACGTGACAGTTACCTGGGCAGTCGAGGACGGTCATCTCCTTGAGCAGTAACGATACTTCCGCACTCGACGAGGCAAAAGCCGAAGTCGAACAGGCGGAGATGCTAACAGGAGGGAGCTCGGCAGTTGTCGCAACAACGGGCCCAATCCGCTCGCCTCTCGTCACGCTCGCATGGATTGCGCCCGGCACGATCTGGCTCCTGCTGTTCCTGATCGCTCCACTGATCATGATCGTCCTCGTATCACTCTGGGAACGCACAATCGTCGGCTTTACTGCGTTCTCATTCACTTTCGACGCGTACGGCCGCATATTCGAATCGAGCGTGTACCTCGATACGATGCAGGGCACAATCCTGCGGTCCCTGATCGTGACGGCGCTCTGCGTCCTAATCGGCTATCCGATCGCGTACTACCTTGCACGCTGCGTCAAAACACTCAAGTACCAGATCGTGTTGTTTATCGTCGTGCTCGCTCCGTTCTGGGTTGCCTACGTCGTACGCATCGTCTCTTGGCTACCCGTGCTCGGGCGACAAGGTGTCATCAACTACTTCCTCGTCGAAGTCGTAAGCGTTGTCAGCGAACCGATCGATGCACTGTTCTTCTCGCCGCTCGCGATTACACTCGCGCTCGTCCAGTTGTACGTGTTGTTTATGGTGACGCCAATCTTCTTCCAGCTCGCCACGCTCGACGATGCTGCCATCGAAGCGGCCCGTGATCTCGGGGCAACGCCGGCCAAGGTCTTTCGCGAAGTGATCTTTCCGCTCTCGCTACCTGGTGTCCTGATCGGCTGCATCTTCGTGTTCGTGCTCGTGATGGGCGAGTTTGCAACCGTGCGTATTATCGGTGGCGGCACAATCCAATCAGTCGGCACACTCGTGTACGACTACTACAAGCTTCCGGATCTTCCGGCTGCTGCTGCAGGCGCGACGATCCTTGTCGCCGTCATGACAGTGGGCGTCGCCATCTTGCTGCGCTTCTCCAAGATTCGCGAGGTTGTGTGATGGCACTTATCTGGTATCTCATCGCGATCATCCTCGTCGCCATTCCATTCGTGGCAATGGTGTTCCTACCGATCAACAAGTCCAAATGGTTCCTGATGGCGTTCTTCTGCGTCTTCCTCGTGTTCATGTATGGACCGATGCTGACGATGGGCGTGTTGTCGCTGCAGGGTACGACCGGCAGCATGACGCTCCCCGCGAAGGGGCTCTTCTCGACCCACTGGTATAGCGAGTTGAATGCCTCGTCGAGTCTGATGGAGTCGGTGCGAACCAGCATCAAGAGGTCGCTCTGGTTGTCACTCGTTGTAGCGGCGATCACCGCAGTCTTGTCGCTGACGCTTGGCATGGCGTTCCGACGCCAATTTAAAGGCGGCGGAGTGTTGTTCTACGCGATCCTGCTGAGCCTGATGACGCCGGGACTCTTGCTCTCGCTCGGCCTATCGTTCTTGTTGTATTACGCGAACGCTGCGACGGGTGTGCAAGTGAAGGAGTACATTCCGATCATCGGGGTCCAGGCCGTCTGGGCGTTGCCATTCGGATTCTTGGTGATGATGTCGATCTTTAATCGCTATGACGCTCGTGCAGAAGAGGCAGCGCGCGACTTAGGGGCAACAAGTTTCGGCACCTTCCGCGAGGTGACGCTCCCGTTGGTCTGGACGGGTGTGTTTGGCGCTGGACTGTTCGGCTTCACGCTCGCGCTCAACGAGTTCGAGCGTACGTTCCTTGTCTCGGGTGTAATCAACACGCTGCCATTGCAGCTGTACATCATCACCTCGGCTTCGGTGCTACGACCGTACGTGTACTCGCTTGGCGTCGTTACGATCCTGATCTCGTTCCTGCTGATCGGCGTCTTCCTCGCCGTCAGTGCCTTGACGAATCGTACGAAGTCTCGCGCGATCGAAGAAGACGGTAGCGGCGTCGACGAGGTTCCCTCGATGACGGCTGCTGCTTCGTCCGGCGATTAGTTGAAATCAAGCGAGGCCCCGCTTCCGCTACGGCGGGGCGGGGCCTCTTTTTGTTTCGTGATGGGGTCAGGCCCCAACACGAAGCCCCACCCCACGCGACCCACCACCACCGTCTCTGGTTTCGTGATGGGGGCGGATGCCACATCCCGTCTATAGTCCGAGCATGACTACCTTCCGCACGGGCGGCTGCATCTGTGGTGGCATCCGCTACCAAGCAGGAGAGCCGCTGCGCCCGATCAATGTTTGCCATTGCGCTGAGTGTCGCCAGATGGCCGGTGGCTCAGCCGCATTCGCAGCCTGTGACACCGCCGCGTTCTCGCTGACGCAAGGCGAGGCATTGCTCCGCTGGTTCGCCGGCCCGACCAGTGCGTCGGGTGGCGAACGCGGCTTCTGCAGCACGTGCGGCACGTACCTACTGTTCCGGATCCCTGACGACCCACTGCAGTACTTCTCCGCCAGCACGCTGGACGACGAGAGCGGCCTACACATCGCCACACACATCTTCTGGGATAGTCGCGCACCGTGGACCGTGGCCGATGGGCTACC
>JBCKBR010000058.1:0-10827 GCA_038911065.1 Gaiellales bacterium
GCTCTTGAGCAGCGCGCGGCGGCGTCGCAAGAGATCTGTTGCATCCTCGCCGCGCAGCGAGGCGTCGATGAGTTCGATTGGATGAAACGTTGGGATTGGCTCGCCGCTCGTGCCGAGGTTGGCCGAGATCTGCAGCAGGCAGCCCGGGTTGGCAGCAGCCAGCGCGTCGGGCGCAACCGAGCGGACACTCTCGGCCTTGCGACGGCCGAGCTCGCCAGCAGCTTCGGGCTGGAGCAGGTTATAGACGCCCGCCGATCCACAGCAGATCGCAGCATCGGGCACCTCGAGGATCGTGACTCCAGGGATGCTCGACAGCACGGCGCGGGGCTCGGCACGCACACCTTGCGCGTGGGCGAGGTGGCAGGCATCGTGATAGGCGACGCTGATCGCGAGCGGCTGGAGCTCCGTTGCCGGCTCGAGCTCGGCGAGCACCTCGTGCACGTCACGCACCTTCGCAGCGAACGCGGCTGCGCGATCCGCCCACGCCGGGTCGGCTTTGAGTAGGTCGCCGTACTCCTTGAGCGTCGACCCACACCCCGCGCTATTGACGACGATCAGATCGATTGTCGCGTCGTCCAGTACGTCGATCAGTCGTCGCGCTCGCGTCTCCGCCGACGATGCGCGCCCCGCGTGCAACTCGAGTGCTCCGCAGCAGGCCTGTGCGCGTGGTGCGATGACCTCGCAGCCATAGGCGGTCAACACGCGAGCGGTCGCTGCGTTGACATCGCCGAAGATTGCGCGCTGCACGCAGCCCGTCAGCATGGCGACGCGCAGACGTGGCGTGGCGAGCGGCGAACTCCGTTCGGGCGCTCCTTGGCGTAGCGCGGCCCATGTCACGATCGGCGAGAGCGTTTCGAGATGGCGTAGGCGCACAGGCAGGCGACGATAGAGTCGCGAACGTCGTACGAGTCGCTGCAGTCCGGAGGCGCGGTAGACCAGTAGTGGCACGGCGACCGCCGTCATGCGACGGTGATACGGCAAGACGGTGAAGATCGCGTTGCGGAAACGACGGTCACCGGGCTCGCGTTCGAAGCGCTCCTCGATCTGCGAGCGCGTGGCCTCAATCAGTCGGTCGTACTGCACACCGGATGGGCAGGAAGTCACGCAGGCCATACAGCCGAGGCACGAGTCCCAATGCTGAACGGTGGTGGCGTCCATACCGATCTCGCCCTTCTCGGCGAGGTCCATCAGCATGATCCGTCCACGCGGCGAGTCCGCCTCCTCGCCCCAGAGGACGTAGGTCGGACAGGTCGGGAGACAGAATCCGCAGTGCACGCAGTCGTCGATTAGTGCACGTTCGGGCCCGGCGTCGGTGGCAAAGGCCTGCGTGGCTGCCTCGTCGCACGGATGCCCGCTCGATGGTCGCGGCGGAACGTGCGTGACTGGCAGATTCATACGAGTACGCCGGCCGGGTCGAGCGCGTTGCGCATGGCGGTGGTTAGTCGTTCGATCCCTGGCGTGTGTGACTGTTCGATGACCACGCCGCGGCGCGCCAGCAGGTTGCCGCCGAGTGCGCGGACTGCTGTTCCGAGCCGCAGTACGCGGTCGGGGTCGTTGTCTTCCAACACAACGTCGCCCGCTACGAGTGCAGCTCGACCGACGAAGACACCGCCGGCCTGCTCGACGGCAGCGAGCAGTGCGGCGAGCGCAGCGGGGCGTACGCCGACACCGAGCACGGCGCCTTCGGCATCGAACGGCAGTGCGAGCTGCTGCTCAAGCAGCGCTTCACCGGCGGGCGTGTCGAGCTCCTCGAGTGACGCAAACGTGTGCAGCAGCGCTAGCTGTGCAGCTGCGCCCGCAGCGGTGCTCTCGACGCGGACGGCGACGAGCCCCTCGGGCCAACGCACCTCGAGGGCGCTTGGCGTGATCGGCGCTGTGCGGATGCGCTCCACAAATTCGGCGACCTCAGCGGGACTCGTGGCGTGTAGCACCACGGTGCGCGCGACGTCGGGTACGGGATGGAGCTTGACGGCGACTTCGGTGATGATCGCGAGCGATCCGTGCGCACCGATCAGGAGCTTGGCGACGTCATACCCGGCCACGTTCTTGATGACCGTCCCACCGGTCTTGGCGATCAGGCCATCGCCGGTTACGTAGCGGGCGCCGATCACGATGTCGCGTGGTGTCCCGTAGCGTGTTCGGCGAGGGCCCGCGGCGCGCGTTGAGAGCACTCCCCCCAGCGTCGCAGCTGGTCCGCCGACGCTATCGAGCATCAGTCGCTGGCGGTGCGTGGCATCGCCGGTCACCGTCGCCTGAATCTTGACAATCGGTGTACCGGCCCGCGCCACGAGCGTCATATCACCCGGCTGATGATCGACGATACCGGTCAGTGCTGTCGTGGCGAGGAGTGCGTCGCATCGCTCCGGCGCAGGCCGCCAGCCAGCTTTCGTGCCGCCGCCGCGGATCGTGAGCGCCAGACCGTCGCGCGTGGCAGCCTGCAGCAGCACCGCGACCTCCTCTTGATCGCGCGGTGTGATCACGGGCATGTCAGCCGCTTCGGTGACGCGATCGGCGCCGAGAATGCCAGCGAGATCCGTCACTACATGCGCTGCCCGAGGCCGGCCGATTCGACGCGATGCGTGTGCTGAAACCCGGGCACCTCACCACAGAGGCGGGGCGTTGGTAACAACTTTTCGGGATTGCAGAGTCCATGAGGATCGAATGCGGTGCGCACACGATCGAACGCGGTCAGATCGCTGCCCGTAAACATCTTTGGCATCGAGCAGACCTTGTCAACGCCGACGCCATGTTCGCCCGTGATGGACCCGCCGAACTCGATGCAGAGTTCGACAATGCGCATCGACACGGCTTCCGCGCGCTCTTGCTCCCCGGCGATCGCGTTGTCGTACAGCACGAGTGGGTGGAGGTTGCCGTCGCCTGCATGGAAGACGTTTGCGACGCGCACGCCCCCCTCATCGGCGAGCGTACGGATGGCGCTGAGCACCTCTGGCAATCGTGTGCGCGGAATCACGCCGTCCTGCACGATGTAGGCTGGTGCGAGTTGCCCGACGGCAGCGAAGGCGCTCTTGCGCGCACGCCAGATTGTCATGCGCTCGTCGGGGTTGGCCGCCACGCGCACGTCGTCGGCCCCACAGCGTGCGCAGATCGCGGTGACCTGTTCGAACTGCGATTGCACTTCCGATACGGGACCGTCGAGTTCGACGATGAGCGCCGCTTCGGTGTCCCAATCGATTGGTGCTGCTGTTTTGGCCGCCTCGATTGCGAGTCGATCCATCATCTCGGCGGCGGCGGGGACGACACCCTCGGCAATAATCGTCGAGACTGCATCGCCAGCGGCTTGTATCGAGGGAAACATCGCGACGAGCGTTTCGACGTGCTCGGGCTTTGGCAGCAGGTTGAGGAGCGTCTCGGTGACGATGCCGACGGTTCCCTCGCTGCCAATCACCACGCCGAGCAGGTCGAGACCCGGCGCGTCGGGGGCTTCGCTGCCGAGTTCGACGATCGACCCGTCCGCGAGAACGACGGTAGCGGCCAGTACATGGTTAACGGTAAAGCCGTATTTGAGGCAGTGCGCGCCACCCGAATTTTCTGCGATATTCCCACCGATCGTGCAGACCTGTTGGCTCGACGGGTCGGGGGCGTAATAGAGGCCGTGTGGTGCGGCAATCTCGCTGACGTGCGAGTTCGTAACGCCGGGCTGGACACGGATGCGCTGGTTCGGTACGTCGAGCGCGAGCACGCTCCGTAAGCGCGCGAGGCCGATCACGATGCCACGGGCTGTCGGCATCGCGCCGCCCGATAAGCCAGTCCCTGCGCCGCGCGCCACGAAGGGCACGTCGTGCTCGTAACACAGCCGCACGACGGCAGCGACCTCCTCGGTCGAACCAGGCAAGATCACGGCGCCTGGCACCTCGCGGTGGTTTGTTAGGCCGTCGCACTCGTAGACGCGTAGTTGGGCGCCATCCGAGATGACCCAGTCTGGCCCGACGATCGCTCGCGCCTGCTCCGCAACTCGCAGCACTCCTGTCGTGTCAACCACAGTCATTTCGCGTCAGCATATCGGGCTAGCGGGTGTTCAGACCGAGCGCATCGCGCACGAGACGTTCCTGTTCGGCCATGTGGTCGGGCAAGTAGCCCTCGGCGGGGCTTGCCCGCCAAGGTCGTCCGGCGTAGCGCAGACGGATGCTGGGCGCGGCCATCTCGAGGCGATGGCGAATCGATCGCCACGCACCCATGTTGGCCGGCTCCTCCTGGACCCAGACCAGCTCCTCCGCATTGCCATATCCTGCGAGCGCGCGCGCCAGCGTCTCCGTCGGGAAGGGGTAGAGCTGTTCGAGTCGGATGATCGCGGAGCCGTCCTCGGGTGTGTACTCGGGGTGGCGCTTGAGGTCATAGTAGATCTTGCCGCTGCAGAGGATGACGCGCGAGATGTCGTCGCGGAAGTCCGCTACAGCAGCGTCGTCGATGATCTTGTTGAACGTGCCGTGTGTTAAGTCTTCGATGTTCGACGAGGCATCCTTGAGGCGCAGCAGCGACTTGGGTGTCATCACGATCAGTGGTCGGCGCTCGGGCGCGAGTGCTTGGCGACGCAGCATGTGGAAACACTGCGCGGCGGTCGTCGGATAGACGATCGTGCAGTTGTCTTCGGCCGCCAACTTAAGGAAGCGTTCGAGGCGGGCGGAGGAATGCTCGGGGCCGCTGCCCTCGTAGGCGTGGGGGAGCAACAGCGTTAGGCGGCACTGATCGCCCCACTTGGTGCGGCCCGACATGATGAACTGGTCGACGATCACCTGGGCGACGTTGACGAAGTCGCCGAACTGCGCCTCCCACAGGACGAGCGCGTCGTGGCGCGTCGTCGCGTAGCCGTACTCGAAACCGAGACAGCCAGTCTCGGTCAGCGGGGTATTGCGCACCTCGAACCCAGCGCGTGCATTCTTGATGTTCTCGAGCGGCGTGTACTCCGTGCCGTTGAGTGCATCGTGCAGAACCGCGTGGCGATGCGAGAACGTGCCACGCTCAGCGTCCTGACCTGTCAGGCGAATAGCGACGCCCTCCTCGAGCAGCGTGGCATAGGCGAGCGCCTCGGCGTGGCCCCACTCGATCCCACCATCGACACCGAGCGAGTTGCGCCGCCGCTCGAGCACCTGCGCCAGCTTCTCGTTGATCGTGAAGTCCTCGGGGACGGCTAGCAATTCGTCCGTTAGGCGCACCAATTGGGCGGCGGCAACGCCCGTCTCGATCGTCGTACGCGATGGGGATGAGAAGGTTGGCATCGGCACCTCAGAGGTGATGTGTCGAACTTCGTCATGCGCCTGCTTGAGACGCGCGGTGACGTGCTCGCGCATCTCCTCAACCTCTTCGGGACTCATTACGCCATCGGCTACCAGACGGTCTGCGTAGATGGTGGCAACGCGTGGGTGGTGGTTGATGCGCTCGTACATCATCGGCTGCGTGTAGAGCGGCTCGTCGCCTTCGTTGTGGCCCCAGCGGCGATAGCCAATCAGGTCGATGACGATGTCCTTGCCGAAGCGCACGCGGTACGCCATCGCGAGGCGAATGGCAGCGCGACAAGCATCCATATCGTCGGCGTTGACGTGGATGATCGGGACGTCGTAGCCCTTGGCGATGTCGGAGCAGTGGCGCGTTGAGCGACCATCGCTCGGGTTGGTCGTAAAGCCCACTTGGTTGTCCGCGATGATGTGGAGCGATCCGCCAACCGTGTAGCCTGGCAGCAGCTGCAGGTTGAGTGTCTCGGCGACGACGCCCTGCCCGGGGAAGGCGGCGTCGCCATGGATCTGGATGGCGAGCGCGCGCTTCGGATCGACCATCGTGCTGCTCGGCTCGAGCCAATCGGTCTGGAGCGCGCGAGTGCGGCCGAGGACGACCGGGTTGATAAATTCGAGGTGCGACGGGTTCGGCAGCATCGCGAGGCGAACCTCGCGTGTTACGCCTGGCTCAGTTTCGAGCTGGCGCACCCCGGTCGTGCCGTAGTGGTACTTGACGTCGCCCGTACCGCCGGAGGGCATCAGGGTCTCCACGTGCGAATCAGTTTCGCCCTCGAACTCGGCCAAGATCTGGGTGTACGGCAAGCGCAGCACGTGCGCCTGCACGTTGAGTCGGCCGCGGTGCGCCATGCCAAGTGTGATGTCTTCGATGCCGTCGCGAGCCGCGAGCAAGATCGCCTCGTCGAGCATTAGGATCATCGTGTCGAGGCCTTCGATTGAGAACTGCTTGGCGCCGAGGAACGTGCGTTTGAGGAACGTCTCGAGGCCTTCGACGCGGAGCAGACGCACGAGCTGGCGACGCTTCTCTTCGGGTGTGCCGGCAAGCCAGAAGCTACGCGACTCGATTGCCTCGCGCAGCCAGACGCGTTCGCGGTGCGAGTGTAGATGCTCGATCTCGTAGGCGATGGAGCCGCAATAGATCTGTTCGAGGTGCGGTAGCACGTCGGCGAGTGTGTCGCCATCGACGAAGACGCGTAGTGGGGCAGCCGGTACGGCAGCGATTGCTCGCTCGTCTAAGCCGACGAAGGCCGGGTCGAGGGCGGGATCACCGGGCGGCTCCGAGCCGAGTGGGTCGAGCCTGGCGGCGAGGTGTCCGTGTGTGCGATACGACTTGACGAGTGACATGCCCGCGCTCATGTAGGTCAGGAGTTCTTCGGGCGAGACGCCGGCGGGCAGCGGGCCAATCGCCTCGGGGCCATCGACGTGTGGGCGCCACGAGCCCGTGTCGTCCGCTTGGACGATTGGGTTGCTCGAATGAGGCTGCTTAGGCTTTGCCGACATGTTGTTGGCGCTGCGCCACGGCTGGGTTACCAGCCACGCACCACGCCATCGCAGGGTAGCGCGACAACCCCCCTCACGCACGCGCGAGGTGACACGACGCGTTCCGATCGTGCTAGCCTCCGCCGCGCTGATGGGTAAGAGTCTGATCATCTGTGAGAAAGCGAGTGTGCAGCGCGACGTTGTCGGCGCGCTGACCGGTGCCTTCAAGAAAGTTGGCGACCTCTACGAGAGCGACGACTTTATCGTCGGTGCCGCTTCGGGCCATCTTGTGGAGCAGCTCGAGCCCGACGAGTACGACGCCAAGTACAAGCGTTGGAAGTTCGAGGACCTGCCGATTATCCCGGAGACCGCGCGCTACGAGGCGCGCGGCGATCGCGCCGTCAAGCAGCTTGCCGTGCTGCATAAGGCGATCAAGCGCAAGGACGTCGAGACGATCATCAATGCCTGCGACGCTGGTCGTGAAGGCGAGCTGATCTTCAAGCTGATCTACCAGACGTCGGGCACGGACAAGCCGATCGAGCGCGCCTGGTTCTCGTCGATGACGAAGGGTGCGATTCGCGACGCCTTCGACCATCTGCGCAGTGACGAGCAGATGAAGCCGCTGGAGGCGGCGGCCCGTGCGCGTGAGACCGCTGACTGGCTGGTGGGCTACAACGCTACGCGTGCGGCGACGGTCAAGGTTGGTTCGCCGCGCAACCCGATTCCGATCGGTCGAGTCAAGACGCCGACGCTTGCCCTGATTGCGCGACGCGACGAGGAGATCAACGCCTTTATCCCCGTGTCGTACTGGGAGGTGGTCGCCGACTTCACGAGCCAGGCTGGCGTGCGATACGGCGGCAAGTGGCATCGCGGGACGGTCAAGAGCACTGCGACGGGCGACGAGGCCGAGACGATCGCCGCGGCCGTGCGTGCAGCAAACGACGCCAAGGTCGTCCGCGTCGAGAAGAAGCCGCGTGTGGAGCAGCCGAAGCTGTTGTTCGATTTGACGCAGTTGCAGCGCGAGGCGAACTCCCAGTTTGGGTTTACGGCGAAGCGCACGCTGTCTGCCGCGCAGAGCCTCTACGACACCCACAAGCTGCTGACCTACCCGCGCACGAGCTCGAAGTACTTGACGACTGACATGGTCGACTCGTTGCAGAGCATCGCCAGCCAGGTCGGTCGCGCCGATCGGGCCTACGAGAAATCTGCGCAGTACGTTGCGGGGCTCGGCACGCTGCCGTTGGCGCGCATCGTGGCCGACGACAAGGTTAGCGATCATCACGCAATCATCCCGACGGACGCCCCGCAGGATATCTCGGCGCTTGGGCCGGACGAGCGCAAGATTTACGATCTCGTGGCGCGACGATTCTTAGCGGTCTTCTATCCGCCAGCGAAGAAGGAAGTCACATCGGTCGATACAGAGGCTGCGGGCGAACTCTTTCGCTCGTCGGGCACCGTCATCGTGGATCCTGGTTTTCTCGCCGTCTACGCCGACATAACACCCGCCGACGATACGCCTGCGACGGAGGGGGATGAGGCTGCAGCGGATCCTGATGTTGAGGATGAGAAGGCGCTGTTGCCCGCGCTTATCGAGGGCGAGACGAGCGCGATCAGAGACGTCACGGTGCTCGCCAAGGAGACTGCGCCGCCCCGGCACTTCACCGAAAACTCGCTGCTCCAGGCGATGGAGACGGCGGGCAAGTTGATCGATGACGAGGAGCTCGCAGAGGCGATGCGCGACTCGGGGCTCGGTACGCCGGCAACGCGCGCCCAGACGATCGAGGACCTGATCACTAACCGCTATATCGACCGTGAGGGCCGCCAGTTACGCGCTACCCCAAAGGGTCTCGCGGTGATCAAGATGCTTGGCGATCACGACCTTACGAGCCCCTCGTTGACGGGCGAGTGGGAGCATCGACTTCAGCGCATCGAGCAGGGCGAGGAGTCGAGCGAGGCCTTCATGCGTGATATTCGCGACTACACCACGAAGGTGGTGGAGTGGTTTGCGGACAAGGATCACGACGCGATGAAGATCGAGCGGCGCGAGATCGGTCCATGCCCGTGGTGCGATGGCACGATTGTCGAGATGCCCGTGTCCTACTCGTGCACGAGTTATCGCTCGAAGCAGGAGCCGGGTTGCGGTTACACGCTCTGGCGCACGCAGGGCACCAAGGAGATCACGCCCGAGGAGGCCGAGCAGCTCGTCGCGGACAAGATCGACCCGAAGACGCTCGAGGCTGCTGGTATTCGCGAACTCGGTGTGCATCCCGAAACCGACCTCGCCGTGACGGCGCGGATCGGCCGCTATGGCCCGTATCTCACCGAGGCGCTGCCAGAGAGCGCGCCGGCGAAGGCCAAGGGACGGACCGCGTCGCTGCTCAAGACCATGCATTTCGAGACTGTCACGCTCGACGATGCGGTGCTGCTACTGCAGCTTCCGCGGACGTTGACGACGGCCGCGGGCGAGGAGATCATGGTCGCCAACGGGCGCTACGGTCCGTACATCAAGAAGGGCACCGATACGCGGTCACTCGACACGGAGGAGCAACTCTTCTCGGTGACACTCGAGGAGGCCGAAGAGATTCTGGCGAAGCCAAAGGAGCGCCGCGGTCGTGCCGCGTCGCAGAACCTCGCCGAGCTGGGCGATGATCCGGTGTCGGGCAAGAAGATCACGCTCAAGGCGGGTCGCTTTGGTCCGTACGTGACGGACGGCGAAACGAACGCGAGCCTGCCGCGCGACCTGATTCCGGACGCGTTGACGCTCGATATTGCTGCGCAGTTACTCGCCGCCCGTCGCGCCGCCGGCCCAGCGAAAAAGGGTCGCAAGAAGGTCGGTAAATAGTTCCCGCCTGTCGGTGCTCGCTTGGGCGTAGAGTCTGGGTGTGATCCGCGCGTTTTGCATTCTGGTTGGTGTCGTGTTGCTGGCTGGTTGTGGTGGCGGTGGTAACACGACGCTCGATGCGGCGACGAGTCTGACGATCACGGTCTGGCCAGAGGGCGAGGGCAAGGGTTCGAGTCAGGTGTTCCACGTGTCGTGTGATCCCCTAGCGGGTGATCTTGCCGATCCGGCGGCGGCGTGTGCACAACTCGCTGAGGCGGGCACGGTCGCGTTGGTGCCTGTTCCTCTCGATGCGATGTGTACGGAAATCTATGGCGGTCCGGCTGAGGCGCGGATTGTTGGGATGTTCGATGGCGCCGACGTAGATGCACGGTTGTCGCGTGTGAACGGGTGTGAGGCGGCACGCTGGGAGGCGCTCTCCGCGCTGCTGCCCTCCTTTGCGTCAGCCTAAACTGCACAAAAGGACCCGGGTCCTTTTGTGCAGTTTGGCCCTCAGCGCGACTCGATCGCCCAGGCAGCGTGGTAGCAGGCCAAGACGTCGTCGACGGTCCAGGTGTGCGGTGCGACGGTGATGAAGTAATCCTGCATCGCGGCCTCGGCGAGCGCCGGCAGGTCGTCGTACTGCACGCCGGTCGATTGCAGCGTGGGGAAGTCGATCTCCTTGAGCAGGGCGAGGGCCGCCCGGACTGCACGCGAGCCATCTTGCGTGCCGTCTGCCGGTGCGCCCATCGCGTCTGCGATGCGCTCGAATAGCGCGGGCTCGGCCGTGCGATCAATATCCATCGTCTCGGCCATCACGAGGCCGATCGTGAGTCCATGCGGGAGGCCGTACTTGCCACCGATTGATTGCGCGATCGAGTGCTCGGAGCCGCAGTCCGCGATGTTCATGCACATCCCACCCAGCAGGCTGCAGGCAGCCATGCGCGAGCGACCGCCGCGGTCGGAGCCGTCGCGAACCACCACTGGCAGTGCCTCCATACCGAAGCGAATCGACTCGAAGGCGATACCGTTGCCAATCGGCGAGCGGGCCGTCACGGCGACGGCGGCAACCGCCTGGGCGATCGCGTCGATGCCGGCGTACATGGTTGGCGCGCTCGGCAGGCCGTACGTCAACTCGGGATCGACGATCGCGTACTTGGCGCGAATCGTGGGGTGGGCAATACCGACCTTGCGATGCGTCGCGGAGTCAGTGATGACGATGCCGCCCGAGACCTCCGAGCCCGTACCGGACGTGGTCGGGACGGTAATCATCAAGAGGGGCGA